>RGCF01000081.1 GCA_009919265.1 Bacteroidota bacterium
AGCCCCGAATTCGGGGCTTTTTTTATGATATAGGAGGTTTTTCTAATAAAGTTAGACCTTCTGTTCTATCTTGATGATATCCAATTTCCCAATCATTCTTGAAAAGAATGACTTCCCTATCTGCATCATCAAAAGCAAATGTTAGTGTTGAGCTTGAGGGTTTTATATCAGAGCCAAGCCAGCGCATGCGAGTAAATGGTAATCGATCCAACTTGACTTGTTCATTATATTCAGAAGCCATTCTCGCTTGAAATACTTGCAACTGCAATTCACCAACTGCAGCAATTAAAGGGGTAGGCGAATGTTGGGCATCGCTAAATATTTGCACTACACCTTCTTCACCTAATTGTTCAATTCCTTTTCTAAAACTTTTGCTGAATGATCCTGAGGCAGGATAGAGTTTAGCAAATATTTCAGGAGCAAATCGGGGGAATTGTGGAATAGTAAAATCGGGTCCGGTTGTGAGTACATCACCAACTAGAAATGTACCTGGATTCGATAATCCGATAACATCACCAGGATAAGCGATATCAATGATATCTCTGTCTTGTCCAAAAATTTGAAATGGATAATTGATTTTGACTTCTTTCCCGCTTCTCGGATGTTTTGCAGTCATGCCTCGATCAAAGACACCACTCACAATTCTAAAAAATGAAATTCGATCACGATGAGCTTTATTCATATTTGCCTGCATTTTATAGACAAATCCTGAGAAGAATGAAGCATCTGGTTGTATATGTCCCTGTGATGAGGACATTCCTTGAGGAGGAGGAGCAAGTTCTATGAGATATTGTAAAAAGTTCTCAATTCCAAAATTTGTGATTGCGCTACCAAAAAACACAGGTGTAATTATTTCTTGCAAAAAAGCTTCTTGTTCGAAAGGAGGCAATGCTGCTTCCACAAGTTCTATTTCTTCAAGAAATCTCGCATGTGCATCATCTCCAATCAATGCCTTAAAGCTTGGATCTTGTATACCTTTTGTGCTGACAGGTGCCCGATATTTATTTCCTTCTGTTTTTTCAAACAAATGCAGGGTACCGGATGAGCGTTCATATACGCCACGGAATCCAGGACCATCTCCAATTGGATATGTAAGTGGAACTGCTGTAATACCCAGAACTTTCTCAACATTATCCATCAATTCAAATGGAGACAGTGCGGGTCTATCCATTTTATTTATGAATGTGATAATTGGAATACCCCTATCCCTACAAACCTTAAAGAGTTTGACAGTTTGTTCTTCAACACCTTTTGCGGCATCAAGCAACATGATTGCACAATCCACCGCCATCAAAGTACGATAGGTATCTTCAGAGAAATCTTGGTGACCGGGAGTATCAAGAATGTTCAGCAGAAAACCATCATACTCAACTCTCATTGCACTTGATGAAACGGAGATTCCGCGTTCTTGCTCAATGCTCATCCAATCAGAAGTGGTAGATCGATGTTTACCACCGGTTACTGCTCCAGCACTACGAATTGCACCGGAGTACAGCAGTAATTTTTCCGTCAATGTTGTTTTACCAGCATCGGGATGAGATATGATGGCTATTGTTCTGCGCCTTTGTATCTCTTGTTTCAAATCAGACATAATTCCTTCTCATTGAGCCAATAATGCATCGATTTTCATTGAGGTTTCCTCAAGAAATGCTTGTTCTTCTGCCAATCCAACTTCCATGAAGCGACCTATGCCTTGTTTGTCGAGTATGAATTTTGTCGGAATTCCAGTAACACCATAACCTTTTACCATTTCATCTTTAAGATCATAGTAGATAGGAAATGTATAAGTGTTTTTATCAAGGAAAGTTTTCACTACAGCGAAACGATCTTCAACTCTTTCCCAAACATTGACAATTGCAAAGACAACATTTGGGTTATCCTTGTATTTATCATAAAGTTTTTGAACTCCCGGAAATGATCGTATACATGGACCACACCATGTAGCCCAAAAATCAAGAAAGACAACTTTCCCTTTCCAATCATCTGGTGTAATTGTCGTACCGTCAGCCTTTTTTAATTGCTGCATTACACGAGGAATTGCTAATTGATCATCAAGAACCAATTGGATTTTGGCTTTATTACCAAGATTCATTAAATCTTGTATCACACTTTGATATTCACCTTTCACAAGATTATCTTTCTTGAGATGTTCGAAAAGCATGTTATGATCTGACAATATCTTTTCTGACATATACCCTGATGATATTGCCTTTGATGCAACTGAATATGCTTCTTGTTGATTTGCCTGAGCATCAAGTAATTCTATGATGCTCTGATAGACAGAAGTCGATTGCATGATGCCGATTTTATCAAGAAAATCATTTACTACTTCTTTGTATAATTTCAATGATTGATCATAATTTTTCATGCGCTTATGAACAAATGCAGGTGCCATCAATGCCTCAGCAATGATTTTTCTTCGTTCTTCTGCAAATTCACAAGGAGCAAGATATTTTGGTTGAATCACCGAAGATTCATCGCGTGAGTAAAACACTGCTCTCTCAGCCCATCTCAAAGCTTCTTTTAATGAATCCACTTCCAAAAATGCATTTGCTATATCTAGAGAGGGAGTAGTTGGCAAAGTAGGGTCACGCAAGAATCGCTCAGTCAATTGTGATAATTGTCCATCCTTCAATTTGATTCGAACAAAACTTTCTGCAATATTCAAGACTGAATATGAATTTGGATATAATTGAAGAAATCTCTCAGCTTGCAACAAGAATTCATCCTTATTTTTTGAAGAGTAGACGCGAGACATGGCTGCATCTTCAGAAAACTCATCTAATGGATGAAGATATTCAAATTCCTTTTCAACTGAATCTGCTATATCTGCTCTGCCTGCTATGCGCAATGCTTGTGACAGCATACGAATCTCTGATTCAGAGTCTGGATTTGCTTTGTGAGTGTCAAGAAATGTTCCCATTCTTTTTTGCAAACTATCTCTATTGAATTGCTTATTCATGAATGGTAAAATCGTTGCAAAGAAATCTTTATGAAATGTAGTCAATGAACCGTCCTTACTTGACTCAAGTAGTTTCAATGCCATTTCAATATTTGTCTTTCTTTTGCATGGTTCAGGAAGTGATTCTGAATATGAAGAAATCATTCGAAGTGATTGACCTGCAGGAATGCCTCCTTTCTCATCTTTCGGAGTAATCTCCCAAAATAATCCGTCATTCATGTCAGTATATTTTCCCGCATCGGTCACTTTCAGTAATAGCAATACGGCATCACTCTTAGGAATGAATTTTGCAATAAATGTCAAATTCTCTTTGATTTTTGTATCAGGATTCGGCTCCAAAGCATATTGCAAAGCATAGGGCTTCTGATCGTTTTCTGTATAATTATGAACAATCAAAAACAACTTTTTTGCTTTGGTTAGTGATGATTTCGGTGCAGTATAATATACTGTGACTGTATCCTTTCCTCTGACTGGGTTAGAATTCACAATATTCATCGTGCCTGATTTCATTGTTTGCATCATGCACAATAGTGCAATGATAAGAATGCTGTATGCTTTCATGATAAACCTGTAAATGATGTCAATTGTTTTGTGCCTTGTAACACTTGTGCAAAATCGTCTTCGCTTAAAATTGGTATAGACAATTCTTGTGCTGATTTCAATTTAGAGCCCGCCTGTTCACCGGCAATGAGATACATTGTTTTTTTACTCACTGATCCTGTAACCTTACCGCCTCTTTTTTCGATCTCTTCGATCGCTTCTTTGCGAGTCATGAGCGATAATTCACCTGTTAGTACAAAAGTCAAACCGGCAAATTCATTGGTTTTTTGTTCTTGCTCTTCCAATGAAGATCGAAAACTAAGTCCGGCTTGTATGAGAGAAGTCAGCATTTCTGACTCATGTTCATCCTTGAAGAATTCAATAATGGAAACTGCAATGGAAGAACCGATCTCCTTGATTGAAAGTAATTCTTCAATGGTTGCTGCTTGTAATGATTCAATCGAGCCAAAATGTTGAGCCAGTGTTTTTGCTATGCCTTCTCCAACATGGCGTATGCCAAGTCCAAACAACACTTTACGAAATGGCTGTTGTTTACTTTGTTCTATTGATTCCAGAAGTCTATCAACACTTTTAACACCCCAACGGTCAAGTCCCAATAGTTGTTCTCTATGCAGATTGAGTTTATAGATATCTGCAATTGAATGAAGGAGTCCGATCTCTACAAATTGATCAATGACTTTTTCACCTAGTCCATCAATATTCAAGGCATCTCTTGAAGCAAAATGTTCGAGTCTTCTGCGTATTTGCCAAGGGCATTCCGGATGCAAGCACATGTATTGTACTTCGCCCTCAACATGATGCAATGATGTTTGCAGTGGACATGGACATACATGTGTAAATTCAAAAGTCTTTGCATCATTCGATCTTTTTGAAGGATTATATCCTGTGATCTTTGGAATGACATCACCGCCTTTTTCCACAAATACTGTATCCCCGATTCGAATGTCCAAACTGTTGATGAAGTCTTCATTATGCAATGTTGCTCTGCTGATGGTACTTCCTGCCAGAAAGACAGGTTCAAGTTCAGCGACAGGAGTAACAATCCCGGTTCTCCCTACTTGATAGGTAATGTCTTTCAACAGTGTTTCTGCTTGTTGTGCTTCATATTTATAAGCTATTGCCCATTTGGGAGCGCGAGCCACATTCCCTAAAATGCGTTGTTGCGGAATTGAATCAAGCTTTATCACAATTCCATCGATTCCAAATGGCAGTGTTTCTCTTTGTTTATTCCACTCATCAATGATTGACAGAACTTGCTGTATATTTTCAACTTTTCGAGCATGGGTACTTGTAGGAAAGCCCATGCGTTTTAGGAGCAGTAAATTATCGGCATGTGATATCATCGTTTCTTCACGATTTGCATCGAGATAATAGCACACAATTTTCAAAGGTCTTTTTGCAACTTCCTTGGAATTCAATTGTTTCAATGTTCCTGCAGTGAGATTCCTTGGATTTGCAAATGTTTTTTCTCCATTTGCTTCTCTTTGTGCATTCAATGCAATGAATGCAGCATCTTCCATATAGACTTCCCCTCTAATCTCCATTTCTTCAATGACAGTATCGAAAGGATTTTCATGAATCATGAGTGGTAATTCTTTTATGGTTTTGATATTGGCTGTAATCTCATCGCCAACTTCTCCATCACCACGAGTGATTGCTTGATGCAATATTCCATTGCGATAAATCAAACTTATCGCTACACCATCAACTTTCAATTCGCATACATATGGATGTAAAGGGTTGTCTAGACCATCTGTCACTCTTTGATCGAAATCTTGTACTTCTTGCTCACTATACGTATTACTGAGCGATAACATTTGTTTCTTATGAGCGATTTGATTGAATTCCTTCAGCGGTGCACCACCAACTCTTTGAGTTGGGGAATCAGGCGTGCATAATTCAGGATGAGATTGTTCTAGTTGTTCCAATTCTTTGAAGAGGGTATCATACTCCCTATCAGACATAATTGGGTGCGCATCGACATAATAGGCATGATCTGCTGAATGTAAGAGCATGCGCAATTGCCTGGCCCTTTGTTCATTGGGTGATAATGCAGAGGAATCATCTGAAAATATGTCGAATTGACTCATGAAAGAGGGTTCTTGAATTTGAAGTACAAAAATACCGCTTTACTGCTTAGGGACAATCATCCCCCCAGATTGATCACAAAAGCACCGAATTCGTATTTTGCACTATGAAATACCATCTTCGACTCATCATATTGATCATTCCACTCCTGGCTATATTGTCTGCATGTGCAGTCATTCGCCCCAGATCATTGAGCAAAGATGTGATTTGTCCACCGCCACCTTCGCAAGATTGCTATCCAAAGCGTTTTACAGGACCGGTCTTGGACACTATTTCTGAGGGAAAAGAGCGATTCATGCGAATCCGTCCGGTTGAGGGTCTGAGCACACCTGTCATTGATGAATGGAATATTTCATTTCTTGACGATTCCTCCGCTTGGAATACAGCATCCGCCGGAGGAAGTCAGATTTTACGATCATTGCGTTTTTTGAATGAATCAACTGTATCTGAAATTGCTACCCCTGAAATGGAAGAAACAGGTTCATTGGGTTTCGTCACAGGCACTTCGGACAAAGCAATTGCTGCACGCTTATCTCAGAATGCATATCCTGGTGATGCAAATATCACTTCAGCAACATTGTCATCACATGTTGTACAAGGAAAAACCATTCTGAATGTTTCCTCGCTTCTCAATTGGGAATCACATCCTACACTCTCACCTGATGGAAGACTACTCTTTTTTGTTTCGGATCGCTCACAGCAAACTCATGGAACTGATATTTATGTTTCTGCAAATATTTCCGGGGCATGGACTGAACCAATGAATTGCGGTGAAATCATCAATTCACATTGCGATGAATTGAGTCCATTTGTAACAAAACAAGGAACAAGATTACTATTTGCATCATCCGGACATACCAATGTTGGTGGCTATGATATTTTTTCTACGATGTTTGATCCTGAAATACTTATCAGTGCCATCAAATCTGGCGATAGCATTGCATTGTCAAAAGCATTCGAAGCCCCATTAAATGTTGGCGCTCCGATAAATACAGTTTATGATGAATTATTTCCTTCATCGCCCGCTATGAGAGAAGACACATTACTCTATTACAGTTCAAATCAATTTGCACCAAATGAGGACTATGCTTTTGATATTTATGTGTATCGTCCTGCCTATCAAAAAGATACTGTTAAGCAACAACAACTCGTCAAATGGCAGATTTCATCACCAACATTAAAAAGAGCTGACAAACTTGATCCTAAAACACTCATAATGGTTGAGGGTAAAGTTGTTGATGAGAACAAAAAGTTACCAGTAAAAAATGCAGAAGTTACAACCACTCTGTATCCCGAGAATGAAATTATTGATCAACAAATGACCGATACTAGTGGTCGTTTCAAAGTAAAAGTAGCAACAGACAGGCAGGTTCGCATAGCAGCTGAATCAGATGAATTATTCGAAAGTGGTTTCATTACATCATTCTCAATGTCAGATTCCAATGCCGTGATTTCCGATCCATTACGATTACCCAAAATCATTGCATTGCGAATTAACTTTCCCACTGATGAATATAAAGATCCATATCCATTCGTTTTAGATTCAAATGGCAATGAAACCACTATGTCATGGCAAGATGCCATCGCAAAAGTGGCATTGAACCTTCAAAAATTCCAAAGTTCCATTGAAACTTTGGCTATTATTGGCCATACAGATGAAGTTGGTAGCAATGCCTATAATATGCGGCTTGGACAAAGAAGGGCTGATTTCATTGTGCAGCAATTGGTGAAACTCGGGGTACCCGCCACAATGTTGAAAACCGAGTCAAAGGGTGAAGAATCCCTCTTGAATAAGAGGATTTCTGAGTCCACAGAGAGCTTTAACAAGCGCTGTCGCAGGGTTGAATTATTCAAGGTGATCCGCTGAAATCGTGGAAAATTCTCCGTCCAAAAATCCTTGAAATTCCATAGTTTTGCAGTCTGATCACCATCTATTAACGGAGTCGATCCATGAATATACTCGTGTGTATTTCACAGGTTCCTGATACCACAACAAAAATCCAAGTATCCGGTGATGGACAATCCATCGACAAAGCCGGCGTGAAATTCATTCTCAATCCTTATGATGAATTTGCTATTGAAGAGGGTTTGAAATTGCGTGAGCAATTTGGTGGGACGGTCACTGCCATCACGGTTGGACCCGAAACTTCGAAGGAGATTCTTCGAACCGCATTGGCAATGGGAGTGGACAAAGCAGGAATCGTAAAAACTGATGCGCAACTTGATTCATATAATGTTGCAGAAAATATTGCAGGGTATGCAAAGAGTATTGCTCCTGATCTTGTGATATTTGGCAGACAATCCATTGATTTTGATTCTTCATCCATGGCACCGATGGTTGCAGAGATGTTGGATTTACCTTCCATTTCCGTTGTCTCATCATGGAAGATTGAAGGTACTGCAATACAGGCCGAGCGCGATATCGAAGGTGGAAAAGAAGTATTAACCACTTCTCTTCCATGTGTCATCAGCGCTCAAAAAGGATTGAATGATCCTCGATATCCAAAATTGCCGGATATCATGAAAGCAAAGAGTAAACCAATAGAGGAGATTGCTCCATGTCATGGCAATGCACTTGTTGCACTTTCTGCCATGGCGCTTCCTTCATCTAAAAGAGTAGGTATGATTGTTGGAGATTCCGAATCGGATATCGCTTCAATTGTCACTGCCTTGCATGAACAAGCTAAAGTAATTTAATCGTAAACAGAAGATCACATCATGAAACATATCATCGTTTATATTGAAGCAAAAGATGCACAAAGTTTGAAGAGAACTTCTTATGAAGCATTGACAGCAGCACAATCCATAGCAGGAGGAGCGCCAATCACAGCTTTCGCTGTTGGTGGTACTGAGCAGGCTTTGCAAACTGCAGGACATTATGGCGTACAATCTGTAGTGCTTGCCCAGCATGATCAACTCGGAACATATTCTTCCACAGCGGCAGCTGAAGCACTAGCACAATATGCTCGCTCAATCAATGCAGATATCATTATGCTTTCTGGTAATGCATCAGGAAAAGAAATTGCACCGAGATTAAGTGTAAAGCTCAAAGCTGGATTACTTCCTGACTGCATTGCTTTGTCAAATGATTCAGGCGCGGTGAATGCCACACGCCCTGTCTATGCAGGAAAAGCACAGATCAATGTTTCATCCACAACTGATGGAACAATCATTGCATTGAGACCAAATGTATTTACTGCCAAGAATATTGGATCTACAGCAGCATCCATTACAACATTTACTCCCGACTTGAATCCACAGCATGCTCGTGTACTTGCAATTTCAACCGTGAAGAATGAAGGTAAATTGGATGTTGCAGAAGCTGATATTATTGTTTCAGGTGGAAGAGGAATGAAAGGTCCCGAACATTTCCCACTTGTTGAACAACTCGCTTCCACACTTGGTGCAGCAGTTGGTGCTTCACGCGCAGTTGTTGATGCAGGTTGGAGACCACATGGAGAGCAGGTTGGTCAAACCGGCAAAACAGTTTCTCCATCATTATATGTCGCATGTGGAATTTCCGGTGCCGTTCAACATTTGGCAGGCATGAGTTCTTCGAAATTTATTCTTGCAATCAACAAAGACAAAGATGCTCCCATTTTCAAAGTGGCAGATTATGGAATCGTGGGAGATGTTTTTGAAGTATTGCCGATATTGGATGCAACATTAAAAACCATGTTGCATGGTTAATGAATTGAACATAGCCACACATCAATGGCCGTCTTCACGGCCATTATTGTCTTGGGGTGAATATATAAATGGAAAGCATTAATGAATGATAAAGTGCAGGTCGAAGTATTGGGATTATCACAAAGTCCCACAAGCAATGGCTCTTATGCATTGATTTTGAAAGAAGTCGATGGAGACAGACGATTGCCGATTGTCATTGGTGCGCCTGAAGCCGGGGCAATTGCATATGAGATTGAAGGGGTGCATACAAGTAGACCAATGACACATGATTTGATCAAATCAATCATTGAAACATTTGATTCTAAAGTCACGGAAATATTTATACATGAAATGAAGGACAGCACTTTTTATGCATCACTTCATTTCTATGGTTCAGAGTCCATCGTTGATGCTCGCCCTAGTGACGCAATTGCAATCGCACTTCGTTTTGATGCACCCATTTACATTGCCTCTTCGCTATTGGATCTTGCAGGATTTTCACTGGATGAATTGGAAACTTCAGATGATGATGAAGAAATTGAAGAGGAAGAAGGAGATGAGCAAGAAGATGATGTCGATTTCTTTTTAAAAGATGGATCTCAAAAAAAATCACCTTCAACAATGACTGAATTGGAACAATTAGAATCTGAACTTGAGCAAGCTATTAAAGATGAAGACTATGAAAAAGCCGCTCAACTTCGTGATCGCATCGAAGGTATGAAGTAAAAAGTGATTTGTCCCCTCGTGGAAAAATCGTATTTTTGCCTTCTCAATTTTTCATGTATTTCATATGTACATGAACAGCGTGGCGGGGTAGCTCAGCTGGTTAGAGCAACGGAATCATAATCCGTGGGTCGGGGGTTCAAGTCCCTCCCCCGCTACAATACAAAAGCCGATGTTTGACATCGGCTTTTTTTATCTCGGTACTGAATAGACTGTTGATGCGAATTGAGGAAAATTCTCAATCTTTGATAGATTTGGCAAATCGCCTGCATGCACGGAATGGTATTGCCAAAGAATGAGATTTCTCTGTGCAAGTTGTATAGATGTTAGTGTGAAAGGATCTCCGATTGGCCTTCCAATGATGAGTCCTTTTGCTGCGGCACGGAGACCACATTTCCATACTTCCGGACCAAACATTTGTTTGATGCCACCGGATTTCACTGAAAATGCTTTATAAAAATGCTGATCAAGATCAGCTATTGCTCGTGCTTGTGGCCAGTATTTTTCAAAGAATGCTTTCCCATCCTTTACGGATCCTTGAAAGAAGAACAATGGTTTTGGAGAAAATGGATTATTCTCAACCATATTTCTTACATCAAGAACCATCTCTTTTGAAAATAAACATCCGAAGTGTCGCAAGAATACAAAGAGGACAATGGAATGTCCCATTTCATCTTGCAATGTATCACTCGTAAGATTGATCCCCTCGATGCGGGCATCCAATATATTTTGATCGATGATCTGCATCTGCTCTGGCTGTACAGTCGATCTTGGCATGGTTTCACCTGCTATGAAAGAATATATTCAAAGCAGTATAACACAACAGTTTCCCAGAAGGTTCATTGAATGGATTTTTTTTCTTCCCGAAACCTGATATAGGAATAGACAATTGGTATAATGACGATAATTCCTATCCAAACAAGGAATAGAGCCAATTGTATCTCAGGTCCTAACCCCATCATGCTCACTATCGACATCAACAAAGCCATCCCAATCCCCGAATAAAACCATAAGGGCGATGTCATACGATGGGTATCTTCCCATACTTTTTCATTGCTCAGAGTCCATGGTGTACGCACCCCAACAAAATAATTTTGCTTGACATGAGCCATTACCCTTCCTAAAAAGGCAAGGAATAAAGCGATAATTGCAAATATCAAATCTGGTTTCAAGGCCATGGAATCGACTATCGAAATGGTTGTCCACCCCATTATGCTTGCCAATAAAGCATGCGTGCCAAATCTTATCCATTGAAATGATCGCATCGATTGTTGCACCTGTTCACTATTTGGATCGATCTTTGGAATCATCAAGAGAAAGAAATAGAGTCCTGTATTGATGAGAGGAAGCAAAAATAATCCGATGTCCTTCGAAGCAAAGTTGTCTGGCTTCCCTTCTAAATTCCAATGTATGGGTACAATGTCAGGCGCATATGCATAAGCCCAAGCTCCAATCAACCATGATATCACCACCATGATGATGATGAATCCTTCCAGCAATTGCGACTTTTCTTGTTTCATGTACTTCACCAATTGTTAATCAACTCGAATTTATGGAATTCACGCAATTACGAGGGCCATTATGGGAAGAGTTCGGTCAAAAGTCCGTATCTTTGCAACTTGTTTTGTATCAAAGGCATAAAGAGTAATGAGCACTACCACCCCAAGAAGCGATATTCGTAATATCGCCATTATAGCCCATGTTGACCACGGTAAAACAACATTGGTTGATCATCTCCTCAGACAATCCGGGACATTTCGTGATAATCAAGTCGTGACCGAACGCGTGATGGACTCCAATGATTTGGAAAAAGAACGCGGCATTACCATCATGGCTAAAAACGCTGCGGTTCGTTGGAATGATATCAAAATCAATATCGTTGACACACCCGGTCACTCAGACTTCGGAGGCGAGGTTGAACGTATTCTCAGCATGGTGGATGGTGTATTGCTTCTCGTAGATGCCGCTGAAGGCCCACTTCCGCAAACACGATTCGTGTTGAAAAAAGCGCTTGAATTGAATCTTACACCGATTGTTGTCATCAATAAAATTGATCGCTCGGATGCTCGTGCACCTGAAGTGCTCGATGAAGTATTGGAACTCTTCATTGCCCTTGGTGCAGATTATCATCAACTCGATTTTCCTGTGATTTATGCA
>RGCF01000082.1 GCA_009919265.1 Bacteroidota bacterium
AAGAGTAAAAAGTCTCTTCGCCGCCGCAGGTCCTAATTTTCGTTTACCCACTATAACAGATGCGAGTGTCGCTTCATCTGCCCCTAGAACTCCTGTCAGATTTGTGAATGTATTCAGTATTGCCTCAGATGCTGCAAAAGAAATGCCAGGGCATCCTTGAAGAGCACATGCAGCGAAATTCCTAGGATCATCTCGATTCCCTTTTTTGCTTATAGATACAGTGGAGCTATAGGGGAGCGATGCCGGATTTGTTGATACGAATACAGTTATATCTTCAGACATCTGTGATACGAATGTCCTACACAGCTTAGCGGTAGATTCCAATGAATGTGTATGTATTACACTTACTCCATATCGGAGCATCAGGCGATTCAGATATTTTTGGAGTGTCTCTTGGGTTAATTTTCCCCAGAGACGATCCATCAGACCTTCTATAATATATAGGGGGCGCGCACCAGATTCTTGGCAATAGGTCGTGAGTCGTGTGCGTTGTTCGCGATAACGGCCATCTAAAATAGATGCCTCCAAATCATCGGTCGTTTTTCTTTCTATGACAATTCCACCTGGAAGTATCTGTTCACCACTGAGGCCAATCCAAATATCCCCTACAGGAAGTGTTTTCACAGGCCACGATAAAAGAGGTATGAGATCTCGTTCGCGGATATCAACTACGCACGAGAGCTGTGTCATCTTTATGATTCTTACATAGATAGGTTTAGGTCTTAACGACGCCTGCGAGTTACCCGTTTGGGACCAGCGTGCATATACCGCTTTTGTCTGCTTTTTCTGGGCTTTTTGCGATATCCGCCTCCTTGTTCCTCATAATTTTCTGACATATTCAGTGGATCATTCATATTCACACTATTCGTTTCATCTGTTGGCTCATTACTCATATTTATTTCCAAGTTGCCCCGCCCAAACTTTTTTGGTGGCACTGGCTCATTTGGTGGCACTGGCTCCTTAGATGATATCAAATTTATTATATAAGTCATTTTTTGGTCAAGTATATATATTGCAGAATATACATCTGTAAGTGATACTTGAGCTGAAGATGCCCCTGATACACTAGCCCCTGATGTATTTTCTGATAAATCTGGTTCTACAACAATATTTCCAGTTGCCAAATCCATGGTTGTATTCGGCGGCCATCCTGTGCTATCAAAAATCATAGATTGATATTGCGGTGGGAGAGATGCTGTAGTAGATCCTGGTTTCCCATAATAGGGTGTAGAAACTCCAACCGTAGGTAACTTGGTAGATCCTGTATCAGTATATGCTTTCTTAAATGCATCGGCAGCTACCGAGTCTAATAGATATTGATTTGTCACACCAGGTCCGGATGGTAGTTGTGGTACAGATGGTAAAACTGCTCCTGATGCCCCTGATTCTCCTGATGTTCCTGATGCTCCTGATGTTCCTGATGTTCCTGATGTTCCTGATGTTCCTGATGTTCCTGATGTTCCTGATGCTCCTGATGTTCCTGATGTTCCTGATGCTCCTGATGCTCCTGATGTTCCTGACGTCAATAACGTGGGAGTTATATCCAATGGGGAAAGTGAACTACTTCCTGATGATCCAGTACTTGAATAAAACACGGGTGGTGGAGGAGGTAATTGTACAGAAATTGGAGTTGTTGCCCCTGATGCTCCTGTTGGATTTATAGTTGATGATCCCGAACTGGACATTATCCTATCTATTTTACATAATTATTTAATTCCATGCTTGCGTATCATTTGTTGGGGCAAACATGCGGTCTAAGCCAGGTGTCCAGGCCTGATAATCCCATTTTCCAATGCGTGATTTACTACCATTCATATCATAATAGGGATCCTTCGCAGCTGCCGTATCATATGCCGTAGGTGGAACTTGAATATTTGCCTCTCCCGCTTGTTGTACAGGAGATAAAGATGCCGGAGCCTCTTCATCTTCATACAGAATTTTCTCATCCTTTCGCCTGACTCCTATAATTTCATACACATTCGTGCCTTCTTTATGATCCACTATAGGAATAAGTCCCTTCGCATCATAGACCTTTTTAATCAATGTCTGAGGATCTTCATCCACATTATAAGAAGTCAACTCCTTAGCACTGGGTGCCTTATATGTCTGCAATATCTTCCTCTCCTCCATTTCTATACTTTCCGTATCTGGAGGTTGTATTGTATCCCCGCTTATAGATCGAAAAGGTTCCGGATTATTCGGCACAGTGGGATTTGCATTTTGAAATGATTCGCGAAGTCCCGCCTGAAATTGCGAAGATGATGGCGGAAGACCAGCCCATTCCATAGGCCGCTGCGACATTAACTTATTCTTCAGCTCCTGTGATAATGCCCTATCCGATTCATTCTGATACACATAATTGTATTCATAGTCATCCAATTTCTGAATGGACCCCTTTGCAACAGGATCAAGAGTCGTATATTCCATGAGCACCCGGCCAGATCCAGCAGGAGGTGCGGCGGCAACAGGCATCGGGGTTGGGTAAAGTTGACCCGCAGTCGGACTATTTGCTCCCGCGCCACTTTGAAAAGATTCCCTTAAATAATTGCGCCCACCCAAATATAATACCACATATCCAATTAATATAAGTCCAAACAGAAGCATAAATACGCTTTGCCCGTCCATCGACACTTCTAACTTTGTAGAATGAATTTAAGTAGCGAGAATATATAGATATGGCCATCTCTCGTTCATTGACAAAACGGGCCAAACGGCCTGGAACTCCCCCCACAAAGAAATACAAGGGTAAAAAGCATGTATCCAAGGCCTTACACAAATATGACAATATCGATGTACAAACTCTCGAAGATGTGGCACGCTTAACAGATCTTATTAAAAACAATGTTCTTACTCTTCTACTCGTATATGCAGACTGGTGTGGGCACTGTACTACATTCAAAAATGATATTTGGAAACACCTTCTTTCTTTTAAAGGGCGCAAAATGCCAATGGCCCAAGTCAATGAAAAAATGCTGGAACATTTGATGAAACTTATACCAGGATTCAAAGTCGATGGATATCCTACATCCGCCTTGGTTGGAAAGGACATGAAAGTAGCCATGAATAAGGATCCTGAAACAGGTGAGATCACAAGCTCCCTCCCTAATTCTCGGGATCGTCCATCCATGGAGCGTCTTATAACAGCAGATCCAGCAGAAGTTCTTAAGATGAACTCACTCGACAGCAGTCCCGATGGAAATGCGCTATCCACAGAAACGCAATCCTCTTCTGCGACATCAACTCCAGAAGCCAGTAAAATGCGGGAAGAAAATGCGGAGGAAGCCATGAGTTCATTAAATACAGATTCGTATAACGAGAAAACGACGCACAATCCGCCGGATGTAGAAGATGATATAATGGAGAGTCAGAATCTAGAGGTCAAAGAAGAACCCAAAAAACCCGCAATCGGAGGATCCCTTTATTCCTCTCTGTTGGAAGCTACGCGCGAATTAGCCGTTCCGGTTGCACTTACTGCCATGGCCAGTATGCGCACACGCAAATCTAAATCCCGCCGTAAAGGAACAGTAAAACGACTCGCTGCACACTAATCACAGTACTATACGCCCAATTATTCACAGGGGCTGTGAAAAATTGGACTGTTTTTTACTTGTAAGTAATTACTACATGGTGCTCTTTCACATATTGGATGCAATTTCCCAGGACGTGGAACCAACCGATAAAGAGGACGAAATCATCCCGCGTGGTGGAAACTTATCCGACGACGACGACGAAATTAAGACTGTGAAACGTAAAAGGGGGAATCTAGAAGAGGCAATAGATCCTGCGAAACTTCGAATGGCCATTTACCTCTTTGGTCGAACAGCGGATGGAACATCTATACGCACCCACGTGGAAGGATTCAGCCCCTTCTTCTTTGTGCGACTCCCAGATAATTCCAGTAAAACACAGACCGATTTCAAGCATCGTCTTGGTTATAATCTGGATAAGCGCAAATGGTTGAAGACTGTCGTGGATGTTTCCTTTGAGAAACGAAAAGTCCTCTTCGGCTATACGGCAAATCGGGAATATATGTTTGCGAAACTCACCGTTCCTTCTCTAAAAGCCTTTCGCGACCTCAAACAAGTGTTTCTAGAGTATGAAACCTTGGAGCCAAAGTTTCAGCTGTATCCCGATTCTACACCGCTCGAAGTATGCGACGCAAATCTGGACCCCATGCTCCGTTTCTTCCATTTACGCAAGATTCAGCCATGTGGGTGGATTACGGATGGGAATGACGACACGGATGTTTCCGACGGAATGTTGAGCATTCCCTGGGATACAATAGAGCCGGCGAAACCCCCTGTTGCATCGGCCCCCTTTCTGAATGTCTTTTGGGATATAGAGTGTTACTCGGAAAATGGTGAATTCCCACTAGCAAAAAAAGGATATGATCGTCTGGCCAAACAGTTGTATGCTGCGGCGAATACGGCGGAAAAAGCGGCGAATCTCATCTTTACAGCGGCCACGACGCCCAATGATCCTCCGGCGGGAATAGACGGTCTCTATCATAAAGGGAAGCTTGACGCGGATGCCCTGGAAGTTACGCTAGGGATGAAAGGTGTATGCGATGGCTGTGAAACGAATGACTGTGCCGTTTGTCGCGGGAGGGCCTTTATAGAAGAACTGCGACCCTTACTCGCAAAGAAAGAAGGGCTAAGTATTGCCTCCCGCGACGATCGCATCCAGCATTTGCGTGGGATTCTACAAACGCACCTCAAACGCGTCATTCCACTTGCTGGAGACCCAGTGATTCAGATTGGCTCTGTTCTGGTGAAAGGTGCGGATGTGATTGAAAAGCACATCTTTGTTCTCGGGACGTGCGATAAGGTGGCCGGGGCGAACGTCCACAGCTTTGAGACGGAGAAGGAACTAATCTTGGGTTGGGCGGCAGCAATGGCCAAGTGGAATCCCGATATTCTGACTGGCTACAATGTCTTTGGGTTTGATGAAAAATACATGTGGGAACGCTCGGAAGAATTGCGAATAGAGAAGGATGATGCCATCCAGAAACTTTCGCGACTCTTAGAATTCAATAAGAAGGTCACGTTGGAACAGAAACTTCTCTCCAGCTCGGCAATGGGCGACAATACCATGTATATCTGGACGGCATCTGGCCGCCTTCAAGTGGATCTCTTCCACTATATCAAGCGCAACTTTTCACTCCCCGCCTACAAGCTCGACTATGTCTGTCAGCACTTTATGAGTGGAAAGTGTTCCGGAATTGAGACGGCGGATGCGGAGTGGATTGTAAAGACAAAGAACACAGGCGACGTGGTTACAGGGCGATATGTCGTGCTCTTGGATGAGACGGGGGACACGATTGTTGAAAAACTCAAGATAGTGGGTATCAGGCCAAACGAGGCCCTCATTCTTGCGGCACCCACAGATGCGGAGGACTTGATATCTGCGGCCAAGGATGTTGTGAAGTGGGCCATTGTCAAGGATGATGTCAGCCCCCAGGACATCTTCAAACTCCACAGGAAAGGGGCCGCAGATCGCGCCAAGGTGGCCGCCTACTGCATACAAGATTGCGATCTGACGGTGGAACTCTATAAGAAGCTCGACGTGTTCAACAATGCAATGGCAATGGCGAATACATGTTCCGTTCCTGTAGGATACATCTTTACGCGAGGCCAGGGAATCAAGATCGAGTCCCTCATCTTTCGCGAATGTTATGAGAGAAAACAGTGCGTGAAAGTCTTGGGACAACCACGCGGTGAAGAACCCACGGAGCAAGATTCCTATGAAGGGGCGATTGTCTTGACACCCGAACCCGGATTCTACTTTAAGTCCCCCGTAGGAGTTGCGGACTTTGCCTCTCTGTATCCCAGCACGATCATCAGCGAGAATATATCCTACGATTCCCTCGTATGGGTGAAAAACTATGACCTGAATGGGACATTTCTCGGATTTGATTACGGTTCCCAGGAAGATGAGGCGTCTGCGCCGGCTGGCACATCTTGGACGGATATTGAGTTTGATGTCTGGGGAACAAAGGATGGCGATTTCCGAAAGAATCCTGAGAAGGTGAAGCGCGGCATGCGTGTGTGTCGGTATGCCCAGAATTTCAAAGGAACACTTCCAGATATTGTCGCGGGACTCTTGGCGGCGCGAAAGGCGAAACGGAAGGAGGCGGAAAAGGAGCCCGATGCGTTCAAAAAGGCGCTTCTGGATGCCGAGCAACTAGCCTACAAATTGACGGCGAACTCTCTGTATGGTCAGCTGGGTTCGAGCACATTCAAGATTCGCCTCCAACACTTGGCAGCATCGGTGACTGCCTATGGGCGAAAACAGATCATGTTTGCAAAAGATGTGATTGAGGAGTTTTATGGGCCGGCCGCGGGGAGAGCCGACTGTGAGGCGCGGATTGTATATGGAGATACGGATTCTCTATTTGTGGACTTTGGCGTGAAGAATCCGCAGGGCGAAACTCTCAGCGGCAAGGAAGCCATTGAGGCGACTATGAAACTCACGACAGAGGCGGGTCAGCTCGTCACGACGTGTCTGAAACCTCCGCACGACTTTGAATATGACAAGGTCTTCTCGCCGTTTATCATATTCAGTAAGAAACGCTATGTGGGAAACAAGTATGAAGAGTCATCGGAAGATTATTACCAGAACAGTATGGGTATTGCAACGAAGCGGCGGGATTATGCCGGTATTGTGAAAATCATTTATGGGGGCGCTATCCGTATTCTTCTGAGTGAAAAGGATCCTGCGGCGGCGGCGACGTTTGTCCGAGAAAAGTTAATGGATCTGGCGAATGGTAAAGTGAGTATGACGCAGTTAACACTCACGAAATCACTTCGGGCGGAATACAAATCGGTCACGCCGCCCCCCCATAAGATGCTGGCGGATAGAATCAAAGAAAGGGATCCAGGAAATGCGCCGGCATCGGGGGATCGTATTAGCTTCTTATATGTGATGCCAACGGCAGGACAAGTCGCGTCCAAGCTTCAAGGGGATCGTATTGAGACTCCCGCGTGGATTAAGGAAAAGGGGCACAAGATTGATTTCCGCTATTATATGGAGCACCAGCTCATGAATCCGCTCACACAACTCTTTGCGCTCATCGTAGAAGAACTTCCCGGTTGCGCCTGCCCTGGGAGAAAGTCTTGGGACCAGGCCACAGATACAGATCGTGAAATTGCGGCGACGGAATATCTCTTTCAGGATGCTCTGGCGCAATGCGAAAAAGATGCGAAAAAACGGCTCGTGGCAAAAATGTTTGGATTGGCACCCGCGACTGCCACCGCTGCTATACCTATTGCCGCACGCACTCGTAGCAAACTAGTGCCTGAAACGCGTATAAAAGTCCAGACGACACTCTTCGCTCAACAGATGATGCTAAAGGCCATGGAAAAGAAGGCACCCAAAGGAAAGAAAGACACTTGATATAAGATAGAATGTCGGCTACAGAAGCTCTTGTCACTGCAGAAAGTCTGGATGGCTATCGCGCGGCATGCGATGCATCCATACTAAATTCTATCGCGAGAGAGAACCATATATATGCCCCTTTTTTCATAGAAGAATCGGAAATGACCCGCCTCTATAGGTGTATAAGCCGTATACCGCTGGTCAAAAAAACGGATGTAGTGATTTTACATCCTTCCGCGGATAATGGCTATCCTCATACGCGCCCCCATTCCATTCTGTGCTTTCCAAGCTCGGCCGTAGTAGGAGTCGACAATGAATCGCTCAGTGAAACACTTCTACACGAGGCCATACATATTCACCAACGTCATAATCCTGAGCTCTGGTCGCGCGCATGTTCGCAAGATGGCTGGACACCCATTTCCAAACATAGAATTCCCACCGAATTTGTAGATCGCTGTAGGATAAATCCTGATACAATGGATAGTCCTTTCTGGGCATGGGATACCGTTCATGTCCCTCTTCCTCTTTTTGTAAGAAATGATTATCCGTCCCTCGGCGATGTTATAATAAAATGGCTAGATCTACGAAACGGAGCAGTATTTACGGAAACACCTTCTTCTTTTTCTGCGAGATATGGGTCGAGTCCGTCGCAGCCAGAACACCCATATGAATTGCTCGCAGTAGAGTTTGCCGCTGCCAAGTTACATACAGAAGAAACTCTTAGAAGAAAACTGGAATCCATCTAGAGAGTATGAATGGGCTTGATTTACGCGGCCCCTTTGACATTGCGCATGTATTCGATATTTCAAAAAATGCCTTTATTCCCATAGACTTATTACCAAAACAGCTTATTGATGGTAGAATTATTGTAGGAAAAAATCTCAGATGTTTTATACGCTACAAGAAACGCGAAAATAGAGGTGGATATGGAAGCATACATAGAATACAACGCACTCCATCTTTGGGAAAAGAACTCTGTGTAAAATCGCCGCACAGCCCCACCTATTCTTTATGCCCCGAGGCGATTCTTCAATGGTATGCCAGTGACATTCTTAGACGCGCGGGTATTTTGGGAGCAATCCCGCATATATATGATATATTTCAATACGCAGGGGAGACGCGTTTTACAATGGATTTTATAAATGGGCGCAGTGCATTACAATATGTGACAGAAGCAGCAGACCCAGATTATATCTGGCTCCAGATTTTGGCACAGGTGAGTTTACTCCTAGGATATTTGGAAGAAACTATTTACTTGGATCACCGCGATTTAAAGGCGGATAATATCTGGATCCGAGAGACTCCTGTTGACTATTCTCTTTCGGTGGGGGGTATTGTATGGAAGCTGAAGGCCCCCTTTCAAGTAGTTCTTCTGGATTTTGGCTTTGCGTGTTTAGGAAACGACGAGGGACATTCTATTATAAGTCTGAGTGATGGTATTGTTCCGAAAATAGATCCTTGCCCGAAAGAGGGAAGGGATTTATTCCAGCTGATTGCATCCGTGTGGTCTATTCCTATTATCCGCGAAAGGGCGAGTAGAACTATTCAGAATGAAATGGAATCGCTTCTCACTTTTAAAAACACCTCGTATGTTCATATTATTAAACAGGCGCATACGACACACTGGATATATCTTGCCGTGAGCGACGCGAGATTTCGTCACCCACCTCTACATCCTATATCGCTACTTTTAAAATTGAGTGCGGACTGGCCGAGTGTGGGGCTTTACAAATGACACCATGGGTATCTATACTAACACCTGTATACAATGGAGTGGAATTTCTGAAGGAATGCGCTATGAGTGTATGCCTCCAGAACTGTAGACACGAAACCATAGAATTCACGTGGGAATGGTGGATTGGTATAAATGGGCATGGAGAATCGGGGGGAGACGCTCTACGCCACGCGCAAGAAATTCGGGACATTTGTAATAGGCATATAGGGGGGAATATCATACATGTAGTCAATCTCCCTAAGGCAAGAGGAAAAGTGGATGCCTTGAATGAACTCGTGAAAAACTCTACAGGGGAATGGATAGCACTGCTGGATTGTGATGATACGTGGGAACGCAATAAGCTCCTCTTTCAAAAAATATTAATTGAAAGGCAGTCCAGACCTATAGGTGTAGTTGGAACATTCTGTAAGTATTTTGGAGATATAACAGGAATTCCTAGACTCCCTGCAGGAATGCTCACACATACAGATATTTGTAAGTCGAATCCTATAATAAACTCGAGTGCCATACTAAGAAGAGAATACGCATATTGGGAAGATCGGTTTGGCCTGGATGATTATGATTTATGGATACGACTTTCTAAAATGGATGTGACGTTCTTCAATATTAATTATACGCTTGTAAATCACAGGGTCCATGCTAGCTCGGCATTTAATGGCAAAGGGGGTCAAGATGTTGAAGGGCTTAAGAAATATCACGGCATTGAAACCTAAAGTAAGTATGGCTATATGTGTATAGCATGACACAACCAACTGTTGTTTCGGCATATTATCCCATTCGCAGTAAATTCAGTGTGGAACAATATATTAAATGGATATTTGAATTTTGGCCGAATACCACGTGTCCGCTCATCTTTTTTACGGATCCTCTTATAGCAGCACAATTTGAGGCAATGTTCAAGGACCGAAAAGGTCCAACACGTGTGGTTGGTATTCCATTTCATATGTTACACGCGTTTACACACTTGTCGCCAAACATGTGGAAGCATACGCAGATATATGATCCAGAAAAAGAAAAACACTCGGCGGAATTATATGCATTGTGGTATGAAAAAAAGGAATTTGTTCTGCGTGCCATTCAACTAAATCCATTTGGCTCAGATAGTTTTGTATGGTGTGACGCAGGGATTTGTAGATCTCCTGACTGGATGGCGCATATTGGACGATTTCCCATGCGAGATAGTATACCAGCATTTAAAATGTTAATTCTACGTATAGCACCATTTGAGGAGCTCGCAGATACAAACGGAATGTTTGGAAATACAAAAGATACGATCACAGTGGGAGGTGGTATTTTGGCGGGTAGTATTGGCAGCTGGGTATCCTGGAGCAAAGCATACGATGCCATGCTTATGAAATACTATCTTAGCGACCGCTTTATTGGAAAAGATCAGAATATAATGGCGTCCGTTATTCTTGAGAATCCAGGACTCATAGAATTGGTAGATCCGCCAAACGTTATGAATTCTATACAGAAATGGTTTTATCTTTTATTCTTTTTAGCAGGGGTCCATATTTCTTAAAAGCGCCTTTGTAGGCGCGCTTTGCAACGGATAGAAATCCGCCGCCCTGAATAGCAGCTTCCGTTATAATAGATGGTTTTCTGCTTGTTTCGGTAGGCCCTGATTCTGTAGGTGTTGTTTCGGTAGGCCCTGATTCTGTAGGTATTGTTTCGGTAGGCCCTGATTCTGTAGGTGTTGTTTCGCTAGGCCCTAATTCTGTAGGTGTTGTTTCGCTAGGCCCTGATTCTGTAGGTATTATTTTGGTAGGCCCTGACGGATTTATTTGTATATTTTGATCATCCGATTCTATAGAAGGTGGAATAAAAGTTCCCTTATCTTTTAATGTTACCTCAAAAAGAGTTTTATACGTAATATAGCCTTTATTATATCCATCTGTATATCCATCGTCATAGCCTGAATAATCATCGAACGCACCCCCATGTATAATAGGATTAGGATATATCATACTACCATTTTCATCCTCTTTATAGCCACCCTTCGTAGGTTGCGGGCCTAGATACTTTGCACAACCAGGAAAACTCGCTCTTATGTCAATACCCTCTTTTACAGAAGCTGTCACGACCTCCTTACAAAATACTTCCTGTTCTTTGTCACTAATCATTTTGTTAATATCTATAGAATCAAAGCTTTTCAGCTGAGATATTAATTTTTTTTCAGAGGGAGTTGGCACACGGTGTATTGCATCATACACCGATTGCGTTCCATCTTTTTTACCATCTGCCAATCCTGCTTCAAACCCAATCCTATACTGTTCATTATATTTAGCTTGATCATTAGTTGGTATATCTGTAGGAGTTGGTATATGAATGATAAGTCCAGATAAAGTAGTAACTGTCGTAGTAATTGTATTTCCTGGCCCTGACGCTAACCCTGGTGTTGACCCTGACGCTAACCCTGGTCCTGGTCCTGGTTTTGGTCCTGGTCCTGGTCCTGGCCCTGGCCCTGGTCCTGGTCCTGGTCCTGGTCCTGGTCCTGGCCCTGGCCCTGGTCCTGGTCCTGGCCCTGGTCCTGTTATTGGAGGTAAAAGATTTATTAAAACGCCAGTCAATAATCCAGAAAATAAAGAAGTAACACCAATATCATTCATGAATGAAGATATATTATTTAGATACTTGTTTCGCTGAGCTTTTATATTTTCTAATTTCGATGTATGCGCATTCTTAATCTTGTTTAGATTTGTAATATTATTGCTAGCTATTTCTTTTTCGGTAGGATCCAAGAATTTTCTTTTACTATTTAAAGTATCTATATCCGCTGTATTCTTCACTTTTTGATTCAATAAAGCACCTTTAGCTTCCAAGTGCGATTTATATTTATTTTGTAACTTTAATTCTGTTTCAGGTAATTCTGTTTTCTCTAAGGTAGCAGCTGCCTTATCCCTCTTAGCTTTAAGTAATTTCTTTAGCTGTATTACTTTTTTTAAATTATTTTTAGCATCTATTGTAGTAGAAGCATTTATTTCATGCCCTTTTTTTGCCCTGCCAGATTGTATTGTCGCATTACTTAATTTAGTATCTGTGTCACT
>RGCF01000083.1 GCA_009919265.1 Bacteroidota bacterium
TTGTAAAAAACAACCAACCTATAACAACGAAGGCAAAAAAAAGGCTTTGTATTGTGCCGCACACAAGCAGGATGGGATGGTAAATGTGATTAGCCAGACATGTATTCACGACGGGTGTAAAACACGACCATTCTATAACAACGAAGGTGAACCAAAAGCGTTATATTGTTCTGGACACAAGAAAGACGGGATGGTTGATGTCATTAGCAAGAGGTGTATTCACGAAAATTGTAAAACACGACCAATCTATAACATTGAAGGTGAAACAAAAGCGTTATATTGTTCAGAACACAAAAATGAAGGGATGGTGAATGTCATTAACAAGAGGTGTATTCACAACGGATGTAAAAAACAACCAACCTATAACAACGAAGGCGATACAAAACCGTTATATTGTTCAGAACACAAAGAAGACGGAATGGTAAATGTGATTAGCAAAACGTGTATTCACGAAGGGTGTAAAAGACAACCACACTATAACAATGAAGGCGAAACAAAATCGTTGTATTGTTCCGAACACAAGAAATACGGGATGGTGGATGTGAAATCCAAAACTTGCATACATGATGGGTGTAAAACACGACCAAACTATAACAACGATGGCGAAACAAAACCGTTGTATTGTTCCGAACACAAGAAGGACGGGATGGTAAATGTGATTAACAAGAGGTGTGTTCACGAAAATTGTAAAAAACAACCACACTATAATAACGAATGCGAGACAAAAGCGTTGTATTGTTCCGAACACAAAAATGAAGGGATGGTGAATGTGAGAAGCAAGAACTGTATTCACGAAAATTGTAAAAAACAACCAACCTTTAATAACGAAGGAGAAACAACAACTTTGTATTGTTCAGAACACAAAAAGGAAGGGATGGTAGATGTGAGAAGCAATAGTTGTATTCATGACGGGTGTAAAAAACATTCAAACTATAACAACGACGGTGAGATAAGAGGGTTGTATTGTTCCGCACATAAACTACAAGGAATGGTGAATGTGATTAACAAGAGGTGTAAAACATACCTGTGTTCAACTATCGTTCAAAAAAAATACGACGGATACTGCCGATATTGTTATATGAACCTCTTCCCAGACAAACCAGTATCACGTAATTACAAAACCAAAGAATATGCTGTTGTAGAATACGTTAAAACAAAATTTCCCGAGATGAGTTGGGTAGCAGACAAAATAATTCAGAACGCTTGTTCCATGCGCCGACCAGATTTGTTATTGGATTTAGGATATCAAGTTATTATTGTAGAAGTAGATGAAAACCAGCACATCGATTATGATTGTAGTTGTGAAAACAAACGCATCATGGAATTGTCGCAAGATGTAGGACACCGACCTATTGTGTTTATCAGGTTCAATCCAGACGAATATGAAAAAGATGAAACAACTATAAGTTCGTGTTGGGGGTGTGACAAGACTGGATTATGCGTTGTTAAAAAATCAAAAAAGAATGAATGGACCGACAGATTACATGTATTAGAAGAGACTATCCGTTATTGGATAAATCCAGAAAATACCACGTCGAAAACGATTGAAACAATCCAGTTATTTTATGATGTATAAAACTTAATTTGTCTATGCGTTCAAAACCCACATAAAGTTTTATCTATCTTTTAGTAATAAAAGACATAATGTCGTCAATCATTTACTATAGCAACAACTGCGATAAATCAAAAGCCGTATTAACAGCTTTGTCTAAATCACGCGTCCAAGAAGACATCCATTTTCTTTGTATTGATAAGCGTGTGCGTGCGGCAAATGGTAGCGGAGCTTGGCACATCGTCACGGAGACCGGCGAAAAAGTCCTCCTCCCTCCCCAAGTGAATCGCGTTCCCGCGTTGTTGCTTCTGAACAAGGGACATATGGTGCTATACGGCGAACAGATCTTACAGCATTTTCAGCCTAAAAATGTGGCGTTAAATAACGACGCAACTGGCTTCAACGGCGAACCGAACGCATTTTCACTCGGACGTGAAAGTATGGGGGGCTTTGGTGTTGCGTCAGATAATTACAGTTTCTTGGATCAGAGTGCGGATGAACTGTCGGCAAAGGGGAACGGCGGAATGCGGCAGTTATATAATTATGCGACGATTGATACCGTGGATAAAATAGAAACACCACCAGACAATTATTCTCCGGATAAGGTGGGGAGTGTTTCATTGGAACAGTTACAGCAGAAGAGGAATTTGGATATACAAAATCAACAAACGCAACAGAATACGGTTGTGGGGGGTCAGCCCTCCTACGGCGGTGGCGGCGCGATTGGCGGTGGCGGGTATAGTGGGGCGATGGGTGGCGGTGCTATGCCAAGCGGTTCTCAACGCGGTCAATCTATGCCTCAGCCGCAGCAATATGCTCCCGTTGGAACACCTCCGCAATTCGCGGCACAGGCGGTTTATCGCGCTCCGCCGCAACAACCTGAGTATTCGCGTTTGGGTGCTGGCGGTGCCGGTGTCGGAGGAGGATTGCGCGGAACGATGGATATGCGCGCTCAACCCCGCGGCGGTGGTAGTTGGATTTAAACCGATTTTGATATAGTTGTATAATCGATTATGATATAATGGATTATGCTTTTGATTATTATTTCACGGAAGACGAAGAAGAACACGAACACGAACACGAAGCACAACCTGGGTTCGTATACAATGACCGCCGCTCCTTTTCAAAAGTGTATATATTCTGTAAATACATCGGTATCGTCTTCTATATTAACACACTACCTCCTTGTAATAAACCAATATTCACCGCGATGGTCGGTCTAATGTTTTTATCTACTATGAACTCCGCGCGATATGAGTTTGCACATTACCGCAAATACGGAACTCGATTTTCGTCCATCGCCGAATTCGAGAGTTGGAAAAGCCAGCAATACCCCAAGTCGCGTATCGTATTTGCTTTAGGCGAACTCGGTTTGAAAATAGGATATAGTATAACTACATTTCCGCCCAAATTTGATTTCAGTTTTGGGACATTATGCGGTATGGGCGAGAGTATATTGAACGTTCATATCCTTGTTCTCTCTATGTTGTATACCGTTGTATGTGTTTTCTCGATGTATCTATTGTATAGCGGGTGTTGTTTCAGCGCCCATTATTATCATACACATCCTGCGAATCGCCTTAGAAATCATGTCCGAGTCCAGAGTCGGGGTCAGGGACAGAGACCGATTCGCTCTTTGGACGCGGTGGCGGTGGCGGTGGTGGCGGTGGCGGTGTCTTCTAATGAAGAATGCTGTATTTGCTTGGATAATGAAAATGAACAGTCGTGGGCAGTTATACCGTGTGGGCATAAGTTTCACGGGGCGTGTATATCCCGATGGATAGCGACACAACAACCGAATTGTCCTGTATGTCGGGTTAATGTGCGGATTAGGGTCACTTAGCGTGTGGGGTTTCTTTATTACAATCAATATTGAATCATTTGTGTTTATCATCTTTCGACGACCGCGAAGACCGCGAAGACCGAGAAGACCGAGAAGACCGAGAAGACCGAGAAGACCGAGAAGACCGAGAAGATTCCCTCGCGGCCTCCAAGAGCTTCATCGCGCTTCGTTTTGATGATAGTGATTGCGGCCAGTTGGGCATACGAGCGTCGCTTGCTGTCAATTGTGAACCTTGTTTCTTTAACATAGTTCGCAACTGATTAAATTGTTTACGAGTAAATGAAGTATTATGATAATTATCAACAAGTGCTCTTCCTAATCGTGCGTCTATTTCAGTATTAGCTCTAGCCGATACGAACGGTGAACCACTATGCGGGTGCGTTGTTAGGCGTTTAGTAAGTGTTTTTCCCAAAGCCGACATTCTTAAAAACAATAATTTTTTATCATTTATTATTTTTAGTATTATAGGTTTGAAATCCCATAATTTTATAGCCCCGTCACGGTGGCTGGTTACAAGCTTCGGTTCCGTGGGGTGAAACGCAACAGAGGTAATATTGTTTTCTCCATTCAGAGTTGTATGACAAATCACATTTTTATCATGTTCAGTTAGAGTCCACAATTTCACAGTATTGTCCCAGCTGCCGGTTGCCAGAAGCTGCAAAGTAGGGTGAAACGCAACAGATGAAACAAAGTTGCTGTGCTCCGTCAGAGTCGCTTCACAAGTCGCAGACTTGTTGTCGGCTGAAAGCTGCCACAATTTCACGGTCTTGTCAAAACTGCCGCTTGCCAGAAGCGGTTTCTTAGGGTGAAACGCAACAGAAGTAACATAGCTGCTGTGCCCCGCCAGAGTCGCCACAGAAGTCGCAGACTTGTTGTCGGCTGACAGCTGCCACAATCTCACGGTATTGTCGTTGCTGCCGCTTGCCAGAAGCGGCAAAGTAGGGTGAAATACCACAGAGACAACATCGCTGCTGTGCCCTTCCAGAGTCGCTACACAAGTCGCAGACTTGTTGTCGGCTGAAAGCTGCCACAATTTCACGGTCTTGTCGCTGCTGCAGGTGGCCAGAAGCGATGCCGTAGGGTGAAAAGCAAGAGACCAAACAATGTGGTGATGCCCCCTCAGAGTCACTACACCAGTCGCAGAATTGTTGTCGGCTGAAAGATGCCACAATTTCACGGTCTTGTCGCCGCTGCAGGTGGCCAGAAGCGGTGCCGTAGGGTGAAACGCGACAGAGTAAACATAACTACTATGCCTCTCCAGAGTCGCCACGCAAGTCGCAGGCGTGTTGTCGGCTGAAAGCTGCCACAATTTCACGGTGTTGTCAAAACTGCCGCTTGCCAGAAGCGGTGCCGTCGGGTGAAACGCGATAGAGTAAACTGCTTTGTCGTGATTCGCAATTACAACTGCTTTAATTTCTGGCTTGCCACCTTTTTGGTTTAATCTTCGGCTTCGGCTTCGGCTTCGGCTTCGGCTTCGGCTTCTTTTTTTCTTGTTGGTTTGTTTTATAATTGAGTGACGTTTTGCCATTTTATTATTATACATTATAATACGATAATAATAATGATATGTCTAAATTTACTAATGATATGTGACTAATTTGATATCTGGATAAGGATAATGTGATACAGTGGGCAGTTATACCGTGTGGACATAAGTTTCACGGGTCGTGTATATCCCGATGAGTCACAACACAACAACCGAATTGTCCTGTATGTCGGGTTAATGTGCGGGCACTTCAGGTATAACAGATTGTGACCCATTACTGCGATTGATGCGGTTGCGGCTGGTGCGGTGACTGTTGCGGCTGGTGCGGTGACTGTTGCGGCTGGTGCGGTGACTGTTGCGGCTGGTGCGGCGGCTGGTGAAGCGGCTGCGGGGAAGGTGGAAGCGTTTATCGTGGCCTGTGGCGGGTAATTCAACCTTTAATACTGGTGCTTCGATTTTAAATTCGGATTTTTTATCTTCTAATATTTGTGAACTTCGTGAACTCCATAAGTTCACGGTTTTGTCGCCGCTGCCGGATGCCAGAAGCGGCTCTGTAGGGTGAAACGCCACAGAGGTAACAGGGAATTTGTGTCCCTTCAGAGTCGTCTCACAATTCACGTCCTGTTGGGACTCGGACATCCGCCATATTTTCACGGTCATGTCGGTGCTGCCACTTGCCAGAAGCGGCAAAGTAGGGTGAAATGCCACAGTGCGAACAGTGGCTGTGTGCCCCTCCAGAGTCGCCACAATACTCGGTTTAGACGGGTTATCTGGTGAAAATTTCCATAATGTCACGTTCCTGTCGTAGCTGCTGCCGCTTGCCAAAAGCGGCTCCCTAGGATGAAACGCCACAGAGGTAATAAAGCGGCCGGATACCAGAGTCGCAACACAAATAGCAGACGAGTTGTCGGGTGAAAGCTTCCATAATTTCACGCTCCTGTCGTCACTACCGCTTGCCAGAAACGGCAAAGTATGGTGAAACGCAACAGAGCGAACAGGTTCAGTATGGCCTTCCTGTCGCCGCGCCAGAGTTGCTACACAAGTAGCAGACATGTTATCGGGTGAAAGCCGCCACAATTTCACGGTATCGTCCATGCTGCCGGTTGCCATCAACGGCAACGTAGGATGAAACGCAATAGAGTCAACACTGAGTTCGTGTTCCGCCAGAGTCGCTATACAAGTAGCAGACCTGTTGTCATCTGAAATCTTCCACAATTTCACGGTATTGTCGGCGCTACCGGAAGCTAGAATCGGCGCTGTAGGGTGAAACGCCACAGAGTTAACATCGCCCGTGTGACCCAGCAGAGTCGCTACACAAGCCGGAGTAGGATATAGCCGCCACAATTTCACGGTATTGTCCATGCTGCCAGTTGCCAGAAGCGGCAACGTATTGTGAAACGCAACAGATGTAACACCCTCGGCGTGTCCTGTTAATTTCACCTTTGAGTCAAAATTTGTGCCCCCTTGCTGGTTTATTCTTTTGATTCTTTTTTTCTTGTTGGTTCGTTTTACAAATGAGCAACGTTTTGCCATTTTATTATTATACATTATTATACGATAATAATACGATAATAATAATAATATGTCTAAATTTCACCAACATTCACATCAATCCGGGGATGATTTTATTCGATTTCTCATATCAGAATCACGAATCAATGTCGTCGTCCGCCGCCGTCGCCACTGCCACCCTTAAGAAATACCGCACCCACCATATTCGTTCTTGGCACGAATATCAAAGAACCGCACCGTCCCATCTTCATTCCATCGAACATTATAACGCGGACTGTGAAGAACACGCCAAATTATATGACGCTCGTGTCATGGTTCTACGCGACCACGTCACTAAAATAACCGGTTGGTATTGGACGACAGGATGTCCTGCCCAGAATTGCGCCGATACCGATGGATACGTCGATGTCCGAACCGGGAAGAAATACTCGTTACACGGAGAGACGGACTCATTCTTCAATGAAATAAAATAATGGAATATATAAACATTACTGCAATGGAATCGAATCAACTGGAATGGAATGGAATCGATACGCTTCGCCAGTTTTACCATAAATACGACGAAATTATCCGGTTCTCAACCTATGCATTTGCCGGTTGGTTCTTATCGTGGGTGCTTTTTTTTATTATGTTGCCGTTTATGGTGCAAACCTACGGTAAAATTCGCGGTGCTTCGTTGAACTACGGGTTTAGTTGGTTCTCGATGATTGCCATTATATTAGGGTTAGAGTTCAGTCTGGGGTGATTCGCAGAATACATCTTTCATTCAATCCAATCCAACTTATAAGAACCAAAATATAAGTTTGAATGACTTTTCGGCCGAAAATATTTCGTTTGAAACGGCCGATGGCCAAAATCGACGAAGTGTATCCTATAAGATTGTCAAAAGATACAAATTGTATCCTAATTTTAATGTGTATAAGATGGTTATAAGACAATTATAAGACAGTTATAAGATTATGCCAAAAACGAACATCGACTATTCAAATGTGATAAGTCGAATTTGACATTAGTGTTCGATGTATCTTTCTATGGGTTTTTTGTCTCATCGAGAGATATAATTCACAATATATACCAATGTGTCACAATCAACGAAATACATTTGTATATATGTTGTAAACCAACAGAACACGTTCTGAAAAGTCCTGGTTTCAAACCTTGGATATTTATGTTCAAACCACTTTTCAGCCGAAAATATTTCGTTTAAAAATAGAAAATATTTCGTTTAAATCGGCCGATGGCCAAAATCGACGAAGGAAATTATACCCCCATTTTTTGGACATTTTTGGTTGTCCCAAGAAATGTCCATTTTGGCCTTTCCGCGCCGCCAATTTTAAAATACGAAACGCAAAACCTCAAAAAACGGGTTTGTGACCATAATGCTCACAAAACACATTTTTGACCCTAAAAACCTGTGACTGAAACTTTTCGGGGGGTTCGCCGGAGGCGGTTGCTTTAGTTGTTTTTTAGATAGATAACATATAGGATGGCTACCGAAAAAAACTCCAAAAAAACTCCAAATTTCATATGCGAAATTTGTGACTTTAAGTCGTGTAAGCAAAATGAGTATAATCGACACATTGAGACTGTGAAGCATAAACGACTACATGAGCCTACCGAAAAAAGCACCAATATCGAACCTAAAATATTCAATTGTATATGTGGAAAGAAATACAATCATCATACAAGTCTTTCGAAACACAAACGCGATTGTCTTGTAATACATAAAAATACGAATACAAATACAGAGACGAATAATGAACCAACCACAGAAAATGACAATGGAAATGGAAATGACAATGGAAATGACAATGGAAATGACAATGGAAATGACAATGGAAATGAAAATATAATTTTAACCAAGGAAATGTTTATGGCAATCATAAATGACAGACAAGAAATGTTGAAAATAATCAAGTCGTTATCCGAAAATTCAATTTGTAATAGTAATGCAAACAATACAACAAATAGCAACAATACCACAACAAACAGTCATAACACCAATAATACATTCAATATGAATATGTTCCTGAACGAGAAATGTAAGGATGCTATGAACATGAAGGACTTCGTGAATTCCATCCAATTGAATATGACGGATATGGAAAATATGGATAGGCTTGGTTACGTAGAAGGGATGTCAACTATATTTATTGACAACCTCAATAAAACTGATGTATACAAGCGACCGGTTCATTGTAGCGACATGAAGCGCGACACATTATACGTCAAGGAAAACGACCAGTGGGAACGCGAAGGCCCCGACCACGCGAAAATGACGAAGGCCGTCCTGGCGGTGGAGCATAAGAATGTTGTGCTGGTAAATGAATGGGCCAACGCCAACCCACGCTGTTTGAATAGCAACACCCGAGAGAATGAGAAATACTTCAGGTTATCTAATATAGTCACGGACGGAGACAAGGAAGGGAACATCGCCAAGGTGATACGAAAAGTCGCGAAGCGTGTGGGCATTGAAAAACCGGCGATTGCTTCCGTAGAGGAATAGTAACTAAAAACACATAAACACAATTTGATAGAAACAATCTAAAAGCATCATCGCATCAGATAAAGATAGTAATGTCCTCCACCGTGGAACAAACGAGAGTCGCGCTTCCCAAAGAGACAGTGACTCGCCTATTGCGAGATATTCGCGACGCGGTCACAGACCCAATCTTAGGTGAATGCGGTATTATATATCGCCACAGCGAAACAGACATTCTTACAGGTTACGCGTGTATCGTCGGCCCACCCGACACCCTCTATTTCGGCGGGTATTATTTCTATCTCTTTAAGTTCCCTACGAATTACCCACATTCCCCCCCGGTAGTAAGCTTTATAACAAATACCGGTAATATTCGGTTTCACCCCAATTTTTATGCCAACAAGAAGGTATGTGTGTCGATTGTAAATACGTGGCGCGGCGAGCAATGGTCAGGATGTCAGAGTATTCGCTCCGTGTTGATGTCGTTTCAATCCTTATTGGACAAAGAACCACTTCTTCACGAACCAGGTATACGACCCGAACATTCCGATTTCATCCCGTATCATCAAATGGTCGAGTATTACAATTATAAATTCGCGTGTTTGACATTATTGAAGGATGTATCGATGTTTGTCCCACTCGAACCGTCGCTCATTCCCGAATTCCAAGAGTTTATGAAATCTCGTTTCCGAGAGAATAAGGCGGGCATTCGAGAGATTTTGGAGAACCGCCTCAAACAATATCCGGAACGAAAGAGCATATCAGTTGGGTTGTATGGCGGTATCGTGACAATGCTCGCATATGACACGGTAATGGCTGATTATAAAGCAGTCATCGATACATTTCCGACTGAATAATAGCATATATAAAGTATTACAATAATACAACCATTAAATTGAAATTAAATGTATGTATATACATATATTTAAGAGCGATATCCCCGTTTTCAGTTCAGCGTATTCTTCGATAACCAACAATGCATTTCTGTTCTGTTTGTGCCAATATGTATTATATCAGTATTACTCCGGAAAATGAACTACAATATTACTGTCGGAACTGTGGCAATATCGACGATAGTATCGCCGCTGATAATATTTGTGTTTCCAAGGTGAACGTGAAGCATACAACCACGCAGCAATCCTTCTCTCAGGTGGTCAATAAATACACGAAGTATGACCCGACCTTACCGCGTATCAATACGGTTCGATGCCCCAATGACGAATGTTCGAGTAATCGTCGTGGCAGCGGCAGCGGCAGCGGAGAAGAGGGAGCAGGAGAAGCGACCAAGCAGAAGAGCACGAATGAAATCATCTATGTGCGTTACGATGACACGAATCTCAAGTATGTGTATCTATGCACAAAGTGCGATAAAGTGTGGAACACCGAACAACAATAAATAAATTGAAACATAATAAAGTGTAATGAGTATATATACACAACGAGTATATATATACACAATGATGTCAAGTGGAATACCGAGTTTACCTGTGGCAAAATCCGCCGCCGCTACAAATGTTTCAGATGACGACGATGAACAACAACATAATAAGGGTGCTGGTGTTGACACGGACACTGAATCTGGCGGCGATGATGTATTGTCGAATAGCAATGCTGACAGCGATAATGATGACACCTCGTCGGCGGGTGCTACTACCGATACCGACGCTACAGATGACGATGATGATGCAACAGGAGCTGCTGGGGCGGCGGCAGATGGCGATGGCGAAGGCGACGGCGAAGGCGAAGGCGATGGCGACGGCGACGGTGGAGACAGTAGTGCTGGCGAAGGCGACGGTGGCGGTATTGTAGAAAAGTCGTCAAAAAAAAACAAAAAGAAATCATCATCAGCGGCAGTATCTCGCCGTAAGAAAAATATGGAAGACGATATGACGATGTTAGGTGTTCCCCACGGAATACAATTCGACGATGACGACGAAAATGCCGACGACGAATCCGATGAAGACAAGGATAGTAGTGAGTATTTTCAAAAACTCAAGTCGAGTATTCGCGAAAGCTATGTCGAAACATACCACCCCGAAACAATGTCACATAATTATGATGAAATCCAGACACTCGCGCGTGTTGTTCGAAATAGTGCTGGTGTGATTGTCGATGACATGCATCGAACCATACCGATTATGACAAAGTATGAGAAAACGCGGATTTTGGGTCAGCGTGCTAGACAAATCAATGAAGGAGCGCCGGCGTTTATTAAAATCGATTCCACGGTCATTGACGGTTATTTGATTGCTCTGAAAGAACTTGAGCAAAAGAAGACGCCTTTCATTATTCGCCGTCCATTGCCGAATGGCGGTTCTGAATACTGGCGTGTTCAGGATTTAGAAATATTGTAATCACGTTCATTCGTCGTTAGTCGCTGTAATAGTTGGTAGGTATAATTCCTGTATGTTGCTTGAAACACGGTCGCTTATATGCGACCTTATAATCTTCCAATGAGGACGAAGAAGACCACGAGATTGGTGTTGTCGATGATACGTCGTCAAATGAATAATCACGGACAATACCATTGATGCCGCTGCCACTGCTGCCGCTGCTGCCGCCGCCGTCATTGCCATCATCGCCGCAGGCATTCGTATGTAAACAACATCGACACGTGCAACATCGTAAATAATCCTGAAGTATCGTAAAAAATGACTTTGACATCTTTTACTATACACTATATATTTTTTTAACACTTCCAGCGCTTTCCGCATTCCAAGCAGGTGACAAAGGTCGTCATTGGTTCATCCGCCGACCGAGTTTGAAGCTGATAGTATGTGCACTTCTTCGATTTACATTTGTTACAGGTGAAGTTGTCGGTGGATGCTTCGATATTCGGCTCATATTTCTGCTTATCCCGAACCTTCTTGTCTTCAATCAACTTTTTCCACTTCTCTGGGCAAATTTCTTGATGCGTCATAAAGGCAATCTCTTGGGACTTGATATTTCCAGTAAGAACTGCCGCCGATACATCGGGTTTCTTCAAGTTGATATATACCGAACGAAGGTGGTCGATATACAATGTAACAAAGAACGGGTTCGACCATTTTTTCACGATGTTATGTTTTGAAGCGTGTTGAATCGACCAGTTAAATATACCTTTCTCAATATTGGTAGCAATGGTTTCGATGCTTTCGTCGTCGCCACCGCCATTGCCACTGCCACCGTCGACCTGAACCGGCGGCTGTAACACAGCTACAATGCGTTTTCGCACTTCCGCGCGAAACTGGTCAGGGTAAGCAATCGATTCAATCGTCGACATTATTGTATTATA
>RGCF01000084.1 GCA_009919265.1 Bacteroidota bacterium
ATAATCAAAATCACCTTCGCGAATGAAAGCTATTTTGGATTTGTCTTTATCTTTAAAGGGTATTATACCACATTGCTTGCTTATGTATCCAAGGTCTATAGTAGTATGCCCGAATGGAGGAATAATTAGATTTTTATCACGCATCTTAGCAATATATAAAATATCTGGATCTAGGCATTTTTTTCGCAAAACATCAAATGCGCCCTCCAAATAATGATCATCGTCGTCCGCAAACATAACATATGTAGTTACAGGTTGTAAATCTGGAAGATATTTATTTATAGTTGGATGACCGTACATTTTTAATCCGGGTATTTGTTCTATCACATTCACCTTACATTTCATATTTTTCCCATATTCATCTGTATACGTAGATTTCTTCTTTGCATATTGTCCATCAAAAAGCAATGTTAGCGCATCATTCTCTGTCAGCTGCGGTTTTAAACTGTCTAACATCTTCATTAATGATTGTCTCCCCGCTGTTGCTATCACCACATGAAACGTGGGAGTAGTCCCACCTTTCATGCGCCTACTTTTACCTCTTGGTAGCAACTTTTTACGCCTACTCGCTACCATCTCCTATTCACTTCCCAGATTTTTCTAACATATCTTTCAATAGCGTTTCTTTCCTATCGTGAAAGTCATACCGCTTAAAATAATCCCAGTTACGTATCGAATTACTCGTAGGTGTCGTGGCATCCCCCCGCGTCATCTTTACATTCCCAAAAAATTCCTTCGATTGTATCGCATAATGATTCAATTGTATGTTTGCTGGGCACTCTGTGGAACGCCCAGTCACATCCGACGCATGCATAAAAAGACCCCCATCTTTCACATCTTTTAATAACATTATTGCCTTCGTGTTTTTATCAAGGGCGTCCTTTCGCCAAACAAACGATTTACGAATACTCTGCGGCTGCTTTTCAAATATATCCGCCTCCGCACCCTCCCCACCTCTAGCTCCAAACATCGTCCACCGCATAGTACACATAGATACACCCGCATCATTCGCAAAAAAAGCCGTGGCGACCTCTTTTAAGGGGCGACCGTCCGTGCTAAATACAAATTCATCCAGATCAACAATCATTAATATGTCTATGTTCTTCTCTCGTAACCATGGAAGACCAACTACATTATACGTCGGCTCTTGCGAATTCATCGCGGGTGCCGGTAAAATCGTCACGCCTTCTATATCTTTTACAAGATCAGCTCCGCCATCCGTAGAATTATTATCTAGCAAAAGAATGTAATCTACCCCCTGCCACTTATAATGATCCACCCATTCGCGTATCGCCATTTTTTCATTCTTAAAGATGGCCATCACCGCAAATTTCATATCGCCTCCTCCTTTCAACCTTCTCACAGGGACATATTTCTGCTGATCAATACCTATCTTCTTATGAAATATGTTAGGTGTATATATACATGATTCTGGAATTGGATGAACCATAGCCAAATAAGATCTTTCGATAAAATGAGACGCCTCATGAAATGTATCCGTGTCAACCTGTTTCAATAAACCCTCGTAAAAAGATTTCGGGCGTCTGTGAATATGCTCCCTAGATATCGCCATTATTCCAAAAAATGTCGCTCTATTCGTAAAAACTCCTGGAAAATTCGCCTTATACCATTCACCAAAAGGCCTTATATCTGCTAGCTTTTGTTCCATAGAATCATTCCCATCCTTATTACTTTTATGGGATGTAGGGTATGTCGGCATTGTAAAATTATACATTGCCTCCGATGTCTCAATATCAAACTCATACGTATTCATAACAGTATCCTTCGTCTCAAACACTTTATCTATAGTAAATTGTAATATCTCCATCTTATGTTCAAACTCTGCAGATCCGGGAGTAAAGATTGTTATATCCGCTAGCTTGTCGTAATTGTGAACAATATGATACAAATATGTATGGTCACATACACCTACATTCGCTATACTATGCACTTTACACTTCGTCGACGTTTTCTGAAATATAGGACATTTAATCGGCTTATCAGATTTATTATAAATATGGACCGTATCGAAACCACGATCCTTATACTTGGCTAACCATCCAATAGACTCCTTGTATCTGGAAATCACTAAATCAATATTTCGTGTATTCTTGCTACCCCCTACCAGCTTTCGTCGCTTACTCCTCGCACGAAGCCCCTTTTTTCTTGTCATACGAGCCCATTTAGGCATTTCCTATCCTCTTCTAAATATACAGCCCATTTAGTCGGAGATATGCTGTAGGTAAGAATACGATCGTCTTCTTATCTACATCACAACTGGCCCTGGCCCCTCTTTATCCCACTCTGTTGCTATCCCCCACATAATTCTTCAGATGATATGGCGTCTTATAAAAACAATGTTCTCGCGGAACACTATCCTTATCCATCTTGTAAATGCGCGGATTGCTCTTCATAATATAAGACTCTGGATCATAATATCCCTGCCCAATGGTATGCTCCTTTGCCAGCTTCTTAAAATAATCTCCACGCACCCACCAAAAATTCCCACTAAAATGCGGCCCAATCATCTTATCATGATACAAGGCACCAACTACATCATGCGTATCCAATTTCTCCAAACACTTTTTGTAATGACGAATCATATAATACTCTATATATATTCTCCATAGATACACAGATTCCATCGCCACATTCTTCCCTGATGTGCGTAAAACCCCCTTCGTGTGCATATATAAAATCTTATCACCATCATTTACGCGACTGGCAATCTTCGTCAGCGTAAAACGCTCAAACGTCTTGTCATCTACCCCAACCTCCAAAATGTGAAACTTCTTCGGAAGTGTCTCTATCAATAGCTTCACTTCCTCTATATACTTTTTCTCCCCCACCAAGAAACAATGTATCGTATGCACTTCATCACATAACCCACTGAAAATAATACCCTTCACTTGATCCCATACAATACCCATCGTATGTTCATTACAAAATATATGATAAAAAATAAGAATCTTCGGAGAAGAACTATTGTTCCGCCGCGAATTTCCTCCCCCCCTCTTCATCCTTTTCCGTGAAGGCATACCCTTCATTCTAATATACACCCCCTTTTGTATCGGGATATATATAGATACTTTCCGGGTGGCTTAGCATCTAACTCCGAAACTCGCCCGGAACCATCGTCATTCGATCATCATGATCCGCCAAAAACCATCTCATCTCAGGAGCTTCCGAGTCCCTCATCATCTGTACCCAGACATTCACCTCCCACGTAATCCGTTTATCCTTCAAAAAATACAACAACGCATCCATCGCCGCCCGGGAGAATCCTTCCGCCTCCTCCCGCCTCACCACAAAGAATCCTCCGCAAAATATCCAACAGATCTTCCCCGCCAGAATCTCCGGAGAAACTTCCGTTATCGGCCAACATCCTGGAATCGCCACTCCCCGAAAATCCTCCCGCATCCTCAAATTCTTCAAACGCCCCAAACTCCCTTCCACATCCTTAAAGATCTTCACAATCCCCGCATCCAAAAAAGCTACAAATGGCGCATCCACCTCCTTCGCCACTCTCGCCACCAACTCCACCTTTGCATTCATCAACCCCATAAAGAACTCCCCATCCTTTTCCCCATTCCGAATTTCCGGCAACTTTAATTCCCCGGCCGCCTCACATTGCCTCCATACTTCCGACTCTTGTAACGTCCAGGAAATCAAACGCAAATCCGGGTGGATTGACGCCAAACTCGCAGAATCCTCCGTCAGCGCCTCATAATACACAGTATCTATAAAAAGAGTCATCGGCAATTTAGCTCTCAAGACTGTGTGCAACCATTCCAAACGTTTTGATGGTAGGATCGGATCTGTTGCATTATATACAAGTGCTGAGACATAATGCACATTCGTAGTCATATTTATATAGCTCCTATCCGGACCTTTAGACCTAAAAACAGACGCACTGATAGAATGAACAAGAAGATCATCTTTTTTCTTATCGTGACTTTTTGCACAATCCTTGTCATTGTCTTTGGACGGCCAAAAGAAGCGTTCGGAACATCTCCTGGAACAATGGTCCAGCTTCAGACTTCCCATGTCCCCACCCAAGAAGACAATACCTTTTACACAAATCAATATCCAAAACTCGTGCGCCGTGAAGTAACAGCATTAACAGGCGACGATCCCGGTGAATTACGCCCATGGATTTTTCCCTGGTATGGGCGCGGAGTCTCTTTGATTGCCCAGTAGGGGTTTCCTGGCACCCATAAAATTTAAAGCGAGAGACTGCAGTAGTTACTTTACAAAATGTCTTTTAAAGCGGTCTCACTCTTCTCTGGTTGTGGGGGCGACACTCTTGGCATGGAACGTGCTGGAGGACAAGTAGTAGCTTTTAGTGAAATAAATAAGGCCGCTATTGAGTCACATCTAGCAAATTTCCCCGATTCCGTGTTACTCACAGATCCTACATCGAACGCCTCGGATATCACCAAAATTCCAGATGAAGTATTCGCAGGATATCGTGGAACCGTCGATGTACTCTTCGCCGGATTTCCATGCCAGGGAGTTAGTAACGCAGGTAAGAAAAAAGCAACGGATCCCAGAAATCAAATGTTCCGCCAATTCGTTCGCGCGGCAAACGCCATTCAACCCCGTTATATAATTGGAGAAAATGTAACAGGGCTTCTTACAATGAAATCCGGTTTGTCTGATTCAGATCCCTTACTCTTTGATGTAATTCGCGAAGAGTTTCGAAAAATCGGATATGAACTTACACATAAAATACTCGAGGGAGCACAATTCGGTGTTCCACAAAAGCGCAAACGAGTTCTTATTGTAGGCTGGCGCTCCGAGGAACCGTTTGTCTCTACCGATTTCTGGTCAAAAGTGGATCTATGGGGTTCTCAACAAGTCATGCCTACCATGTCCTCCTTTGTAAAACCATCCTTAGCTGATGCGCACCCTCTTACAGCCGATGAAATTCCAGAAGGGTTCCATACATATGCCTTGAACGCTGTAGGAGACGTAAGCGGGACCCCACACTCCTTCGTCGCATTGAAGGTTGGACAAAAACTTCTCAGCTGTTCGAAACGCATCAGCCCAATTCACTCTGAGATAGTAGATCTCACGAAGCCTTCTAAAACAATTATCTGTACCTATGATCATCAGCCACGACTTCTTGTAGGATTGAAACGAAACACAGATTGTTGGGTCCGAACATTCACACCCGATGAACTCAAGCAGATTCAAGGCTTTCCTGCCAACTTTATCCTACGCGGAAATAAAAAAGAACAGATTGTTCAAGCAGGCAATGCCGTTCCTCCCGCCCTGGTAGAAGCTGTCGCACGCGCCCTATTCCAAGCTAGCTAACACCTTCTCCAAGTGATCTTTTGTTGTCTCATCCGTGAAACGTTCACACGTATATTGGTTCGCGAAACGAATATAGGGTTTCAGAGATCCTATCTTCTTCTCGCCAGTATTTTTGGCAACCTTGAAGCCAATAAGTTCTGTCATGTATGCCTTCTCTTCCTCGCTAGGAATGTCCTCACCAAAGGCTATATATACCGTATGATTCGGCTTTTTCTTTGTGCCCTTGTTCCAACTCACAATGTAAATAACACCCTTCTGAAACCATCCATCATTCAGATAGAAAGTCTTTGTTTGTGTATGCTTTAGATCAAGCACGTTCTCATTGACAACCTGGCCATTCTTATACTCGCGCAAATAGAAATCTCCCTCTCTTTGGCTCCCCTTTAGCTGATATATATAATAGAGGCCATCCTCAGGGGCGGCTGTAGCATTTTTACTACGAAACATAAAACCATTCTTCTCAACAATATCTGCAAAACATGCCTCCTGGGGGGTAGGCGCATTCCCTGTATTTTGCGCTTCCATATTCCCCTGTTTGTAAAGAAAGGCTATCTTTTCTGGAAGGGACCGCTTCAATAGAGAAGGGTTTGCCGCAATATGGTTTAATATATAAAGTATTTTATTTTTATATGTTTTTGTATCCTCTGACATGCTATACTAAAAAATCACTGGACAAATTCCTTCAATTTTACAAGACACTCTCTGTCATCTCAAATGTCAAGTCCACACGGCCCTTACGGATATAGGATGGGTCTAGCGAATCTATATACTGTGGGGCGCGATTGCTCGTCAGAATTAAGATAATATTCGGATACATACCCCGCTGAATGGAATCCAATAAATGATTCCAGGATGATTTATCTGAAACAGCAATGGGAATGTTCTTGTGCGGTGGAATCCCTACATGAATCTTCTCGAGAACCATATCAAACTCATCAAAGACTATCACGAGCGGCCTTTGCGGTGTCGGTTCCACTTCCGATAGAACAGTAGCAAGAGTATCACCTGGTTGCCAAAGCTTCAGCGTGTTACAGAAGTAGGACGTAAATTCATTGGCCACTAAAATGCCAATCATGGATTTACCCGTTCCAGGTCCCCCATAGATGTGTGCCACTGTGTGCCGCCGCTTCATATAATCTTCAATAATAGATTTCACTACAAATCCTTGCATCCCACGCGGAGTCTCTTTTGCCTCTCGCTGGCGCTTTCTGAACCACACACTCGTATAAGAACCCGTGCGTTCAACAACACTAATGCGTAAATTATCTACAGATGGCAGAGGCTTCCAGCCCTGCTCAAACAGTGATTTATCATCTTCATCTTTCGGATCTGTAAGAGCCCTATAAGAATCTGAAGTTGCTATCATAGATACCGTATTCAACCCATCTGCATTTGTCAAATATAATATATACCAACATCCTATCGAGTATCCATACCCTTTTCCTCCATCCGTCGTATGAGAAGAACTCTTTATACGATTCTGAATCCGCATACAATCCTCTTGCTGTTTAATATAATACAGGCGGATTCCAAAGATCTGCGTTATCAGAAATATGGCAGTCCATGGAATATAGCTAAATATCGTATTAAACGCTAAAAGGGATGCTAATAATCCAGTAGACATTCTTGTACAAACAAAAAAGGGGGTGATTTTGTCAATTTTGTAGTTGGTGTGCGGTTCATTTGGTTTTCCAGGCATCCCGTAGCTTTTGGAGTGGAGGACCTTCTAGAGAACCTATAAAGAGAGCTGTCCAACCATTGACACCCTTCCTGGGAGTGGGGCAATTCGCTGTAATATTTCGATAGGCCTTCAATGCGAAACCACTGGGATTTGCAAAGATGCCTCCTGGCCAGTTCACGGAGGGATCCGCTTCAGATATAATCATCGGATTGAGTCTTCCACCAGGCAATGTCTGGATTTGAATAGATGCCTTGTAGATATCACCCTTTCGCTGCGCCATCAAAACAGTTCCATTCGGTATGAAACCAGCCTCCACCATCTTAGCAAAGTCTTGGCATCTGAAGTTGTCGCCCGTGTGGTTGGATGTAGGCTCAGCGACAGGCTCGACAGGCTCGACAACAGGCTCAACAGGCTCAACAGGCTCAACAGGCTCAACAGGCTCAGCGATATGCTCTTCATCCATGTATTCTACTGTAGATTCGAGCTCTTCTACTGGAGATACAATCTCATTATATTTATTCCACAAGTGTTGTATCTCCTTATCAGAAGCTCCCATCTCTTTACGACTCTCAATTAAGCGAAACATGTCAATGATATCACGTGTAGATGCCATTTTACGAGGGGGGGTACTACAAAAAACTCGAGCTCGAGCTTTCAATTTTTTTCGAACGATTAGCGCCACTTGATATCTAACTTAAATTGGAGTTTGCCTCTCTTCGGAAATAGAGTGATTTTCAAAAAACACTTTAAAGCTCGTGCGCATCTATACAATAGATGCGCATCAAACCCTTTTATGTTCTGCGGGGAATACCTATGAGACCTGCTACTACAGCCATTCTACAAACAGACGGATCATATGGGGCAAACTATCAATCACTTTCTAGAACAGCATCCCTCTTAATAAATCATAAGGGTGAGCAGTTTACATATTGTAAAGTATATGCCAATCATACTGACTCTACAGAATCTGAATGGTGTTCCGTTCTAGATGGCATACGATTTGCTATTGACAAAGGAGAATGGGCTATTGAACTTGAAAATGATAACGCAGAAGTTATACACTCTCTTCTTGAGGAAAGTATCCCTAAAAGACCACATATAGCCGAGTATTACGAAGCCATATATAGCCATATAAATACACTAGAATACTTTAGTATTCGCTGGATTCCAAGAAGATTCAACGCTGCCGATGGCATCTTTCGGCTCTTCTGAGGATAGTATAAGATCCAAGTCGTCCGTAAATTCAATAAGAGTGCCCAACTGGTTGTATAGAAAGATAAGCTGGTTAGTCAACGTGTTCAGATTAGGTAAATCATATAACTTAACACTCTTCGTATATATGTTCTCTGCTTTTAGTTTGCCCATTGCGAGTCGTTCCCATAATCCATCTCCTATACTTATGACATTTTTCTGGCATGATACGTCACCCCCGTATGTAACCGCTATTTCTCGATTGAATGTCATCTTCTTCCAAATGGCAGGATCGTCCGTATATATATTATATAGACTACGCGCAGAATATACAGGAATTGTCTGTAATATAGGTGCGAGACTGGGTATAAATCTTTTCACACAATCATGTATCCATCCTGCCTGCGAATTCGTAATAATAACGACGCGCCCAAGAGTTTGTATCTTTTCTAAGAACATGATTACAATAGAAGATAGCTCTTGTAACAATTCCACATATGTAGCGTCCTTTGAAGATGGAATATTTGGATACATACCTTGCCGAACCAGCCACGTGGTAGGAAATATAGTATCGTCCCAGTCTACGATTATGAGCGTTTTATCTATTGGAGTCGTCTGTGGATTCTTCGCAGTCCATACGTGACCAAAGTTTTTAAAGTCTAGTAAGACAAAATTATCGGCGGTCGTCATGATACTACCATCCTGTGACATACATGACTCAATTTTCATTATTCGAAATATGTATATCCTGTTTCTTCGGGCTCTTTCGGTTTCGCGAGTTGCCGTTCCCATAGCCAGAGGTTTCTGAAATCGGCGTTCAAATACATCTCAATCTTCAAGACACTCTCTACAATGCTTTTCGTTTCGGGATTCTCCGCCTGCTTCGCGTGATGCATTATAATTTTTTGCTTCAGTTCTCCAAATAGCTCTCGCAACTCAAAGACGTTTAACTCCACTTCCATCTATACAGACTAGACACTTCTTTTAATCAAGAATATACGCAAAAAAAAGTATCTGACGGATCCAGAGGGGCATTCTATTATCTCATTCTAAAGTTTTATATTGGCTTCCTCTTTTGTAATGTAGGGAGCTTATTCGTAATGAGGCCCATCTGCGTCATACCAGACATTTCTTGTATAATATGTGTCGGGCTCGTCCTCCTCCTGACCCAGTATGATATCCCATTCATTCTCTGGAGTATATATCCCGCGAGGCGGTGGGGGATCCGAGTCAACCCTCGCGTTCAAACATGGAGGAGCTTCACGCTGCTCACCACCCAGGCGCCTCAGTGATATAATCGCCTTCTTCTTTTGCTTGATAGACTTGCGAACATGTATTCTAGCCGCATCAAGCTCTTGCTCACAAGTTCTCAGATGCTTTGCCGCCTCTTGACATTTGGCATACGACACGCCGAGAAGCCGTTTAGATTCCTCAACCGCCAAGGTGGTATCTTTCACTCTCTTTTTGGCCGCATCCATCTCTTTCTGCGTATGTATCTGCATATTGAGAGAAGCCAACTCGGAGAGAAGTTCATTGCGACGCGCCTCAAGAGTTGACATCTTTGAGGAGGGGGGTAACATACATACAATAGCTTGGTCCATTCAATTTTTCAAGCAAAAAAGGCTTGGTCACGCCAATTCTGTTTGATATTTATGGTATATCTCCAATATCTGGTTCATTCAATAGAACCTCTCGACTATTATCAATGACCAGTGTGGGTTGGAGCTTGCCAGCATATTGACCCGTGTTCCAGAGGTCGTTGTCTTCATGCCATAGCACCTCACCGTCTTCACCTACTGTTCCAATGCGACTGTATGTTACATTTTTCAGCATAAACGGCAATAGGCTCCACTGTGGCGTCGCAGTTGGAGAAGGAGGAGGAGATGGAGGGAGAGGGATATGCTTCACTCTCTTGAGCTCCTCGGCCTTGTATGTCTTTAGCGAATCTGAGACCTCCTTGGGTAGCGAGTCACAGGAGTCCAACGCCTTTAACAGAGCCGAGTGAGACCTTTCCAATTTCAACCTTCCTACCCACCGCGGGTCTGCCGCTCTGGTAATTACACCTCCAAGGATCAACCCAACCACCTCTGTGCGAATGGATTTAGCACCCGTTTCAATCTGTTTAGCCTCTTTATCTTTATAGAGAGCCAGCTGGCGCTCGGCGTGCGCGAGATGTAGCTCAGTGGTATTGCCGTGAGCCAGACACTCTGTGTGCTTGATAACGTGACGCAGGTATCCACTGTGGTGTATACCTTTTGTTCTCAGAAACGCTGCCAGGTTTGTGTGTCCGCCGGCGAACTTGTCGCGCACGTTCTGCCACTCAATTACTAATCTGTGATAATTTGTCATCTGCTTAGTGCTAATTGTAGATGCTCTTTCAGGATTAGGAGGGGGGGTATTATATGGCTATACAAAAAAACACTTCAATTTTTTATCATGAGTGACAGTGAAAAAGGAGGTCTTGTGGTCTTTATTCTCCAGGGCGCTACGTAGAGCCACTCCCTGGTCTTTGTCTTTTATAAGTCTTCAAGTGGAATCTCGCCGCCCCCGCGCTTCTTGTCCTTTTCCTTTCGCCGCTTCTTTGTCTCTTCTTCTTCTTCCTCTTCCTCGCCCTCCTCAAAGATGTCCGCCAGAGTATCTGCCATAGTCGTATCTGCCATAGAGCCTGCCATCGTAGCGGCAATCAATACTTCCTTTGACATCCTGCCACTCTCCACAAGCTCTATCGCCAAATCACGCTCTTGGATGACTCCCATGATCTCGTAGGGGCATGCGAGAATCTTAGAGGTGTCCTCTGGGATACCCTCCACAACTACTATCTGGCCTACAGAGATGCGCATAGAGCCTTTGCTAAAGAGGCCTCTGGGGGTTCCCAGAATCTCTCTCCCGTCCGCGCGCCGAAGAGTTAGAAGAGCTGCTTGATAACTATCACGGACCATTTGGCGCTGAACTTCCGTTTGAACCATGGGCTGAGCGATATCGCAGCACGCTTGAGGTTGGACTGCTGACTGTCATGGAACGTGCAATTGCCGCTGCGCACGCTGCAGGTGATTACGACCGGGCGATCAATCTTGCGGCACGTGCTGCACGTGTTGATCCAGAAGATGGTGGCCTGCTTGAGAGTCTTGCGATGCTCCTTGCAGAAGATGGTGCGATGACTGGTGCGCGCCGCGCCGCACGGCGTGCCGTCACAGTATTGCGGGAGATGGAAATTACGCCACCTTCAGCACTTCTGCAGCTTTGCGAGCGACAAGAGTTGCGCGCTACGCGCGAGTTGAGCGAGCGTACGAAAGACTTGCACTAATCGCAGCCGCTGCGCCAATCAGTACGGCGATACCCCCAACACGCACGTGTGTCCGGTCTGCCTGGGCCTGCCCGGCAGCCTGCCGGTGCCGAACGAGGAGGCGATCCGGAAGACGATCCTCACGGGATTCATGTTGGGCTGCCAAATCGCGCCGGTGGCGAGGTTCGACCGGAAAAATTATTTCTATCCGGACATGCCGAAGAACTACCAGATCAGCCAGTACGAGGATCCTCTCTGTGCCGGCGGCGGCGTGGGACTGGACCCGTTCCAGTTCCCCAAGGAGCTACAAGAGTCC
>RGCF01000085.1 GCA_009919265.1 Bacteroidota bacterium
GTTCGTTCGTTCGTTCGTTCGTAAAGAATATAAAGATTTTAAAATTGAGTATTCTATATACAGGATATTTTTTACGATTTTATGTCATCCAGTCAAAACGGCGGTTCGGCAATGGTGCCAGCGGGAGGAGCAGCAGCGTCCACTGATAATCAACAGATTAGTCGCACTCCTACCTATGCGTGTTTCCAGCACGCGACGAAGGTTGCCATCCTAGAAGATAAGCCGATTGTTTTGGATTACTGGACGAGTTCTTTAGAGAAAACCTGCTTGATTGGCGTCCGCTCAAATAACGAAAAGCTTTTGGTTAAGAGTGAGGATGAATATACCAGCCCTATTGCGAAGATTTTCAAGGTGGACACCGAGTATATTATTGTCACCGCGAATTCAGTATATATTGTTGCGGCTGACATCAGCACGAGGCGCATTAATTAGCGTAGCGGAGCGGAGCCGAGTGTAGCGGAGCCGAGTGTAGCGGAGCCGAGCGTAGCGGAGCCGAGCCGAGCGTAGCGGAGCCGAGCCGAGCCGAGCCGAGCGAGGCGAATTCTTATAATCGATATACTTATTATAAGAATTAGAATTATATTTAGAATTATCATAACAAAACCAGTATTCAATGACGTCGACAATTGTGTATTTAAGTGATTGCACCCCTCTTTATACAACATTAGGAGCACCCGACCGTATTACTTCTGTAGTGGGGTCTCCGCTACATCGGTCTGTCCGACTGGAATGGCAATTACCGCCCAATTCCGATAAAGTCGTCGTCGATTCATATATCATCCGTTATAAACTTACTACTGCTCCAATGACGCACGTATTAAATGAACTCGTCTCTTTTTTCCCGACATTTATCGTAACCGGTTTATCGAATGGTGTATCTTACGATTTTTGGGTGGCAGCAAAAAACCGTTTTGGCGAAAGTCCGCATTCCCCGACAATCAGCGTAGTTCCCGGTTCAGCACCTTCCGCGTGTCAGGTTGTTCGCCGTTCCTATCATTCTACGACGGAGGGAGACGGTATTCAGGATATTAGTGGAGCACAAAAAGTCGGCATTGAATTTACCCCCGGTATCACACAAAACGGTGCAGCAGCACTTACATTTACCGTGCGATATACGCTGCTTTCTGGTGGCGTCAACACCGACATTTCGTATGTTCAGGTATATAGTGTTCAATCCAATGAATATATGTTGGATGTGTCCGGGCAACGAGCCATAAATTCTGTTGGATTTAAAGGAAATTATCTTCGTAAAGAAATACTACCGCCGACAGGAGTGGTAGGGGGGTGGTCAAGCGGCAATTATCGGTTTCAGGTATTTTCATCGAATATCTACGGAATATCTCCAACACCAGACCTGTCGTTCAATGTATATTTATACTCGAATGCCGACGCCAACACTCATGGAGCGATGATTCCGCGTTTCACTGCTCCGACACTTACTTCTTATACGATACCGGCAAACGGCGGTATTGTCGCGACGGATGCTAGTAATGCGTTGTTCACTTTTCGTTGGAAGCAGTATCGCGGTTCAGGAACTGGGAACACGGGAGACGCGTCATATAACGGATGGTCATATCGTATTCAATACACCGATGATAAAGACAATTGGTATTATCCTTCAGCATATTACCCCGAATATACTCGCGCCTATGACCGAACCAGTCCCGGGGCAACGACGCCAGATTTCGAATACTCTATCGTTATTCACCAAAATGTCGTAAATGGGCGTCGATATTATGTTCGATACTGTGTTGTAAATGCCAACGGGGATACAAGCGAATATACCCAAGTCACGCCAGATAATCTCTCGATTGTCTCGTGTATCCCTGGCAAATTGCCGAACCCGCCGCCGATTTTTAGAGCAAGTAGCGCCGACCGTATGGTTCGTCTTTACTTCGATTGGAATACACGGCCGCCTTCTCTCGATGTTACCGGCGGATTGCCGATTTTAGATTATCGAATCGAGAGATATGATGTTATAAGGGTGAATGGTGTCGTTGTTTCGGTTACAAATGAACCGTCGGTTGTTTATAACAATGTCATCGGTCCATATATGGAGGACACGTATGACATCGTCTTTAACGGATTTGAATATGAATATCACGTGTTTGCCCGGAATGCTTTCGGTCTTTCTTCGAGTTATTCGAGTGTGCGGGCAATCCCGTATTTTCCGTCGGATGTTGTTCGAAATGTAGGGTCGTCGGTTGGTCTCGGGCAAATCACGCTTTCGTGGGATGAACCCGAAACACTGGATATTGAAACTCCTATCGTTCAATACTACATCGAATTTAAGTTATATACTCTTCATAACATTACGGATATTCCTGCCGGAAACATTAACGGTGGGGGATTTCCCGGACAGACAACGATGATGAATACATTCCAAGATATGAACCAGATTTTAGTCGATGATACATTGTGGAATTTAATACCGGGAACACCATCCGCGTTATATACAGTTTCTACATTCCGCTCCTACACAGTGCAAGGCCTTTTTAATAATACGGCTTATGTATTTCGCGTAGCAGCAGTAACGCAAGATGTAGCCCGGCGTAAAATCATTGGACTGCGGAAGGTCATCGCTTCGAATAGTCCATATTTACCGCGACCGGTTATTATTGGCAAAGCACCTTCCGGGTTATCAAATGTAGAATTCATCAATGGCGATGGAACAGTGACGATTACATGGTCGAGCAACGATATCCAAAACACGGAAGGAGTTATACGATTTATCGTCGACTATGATATTGCTCCTGGCGAAGCCGTGTATTCACAACGGCAGACATTCGAATATACCCCAAGCGTCGTGTTCAATGATGGAAGCACTTCGGTTTCATTTCGTATCACCGTAACGGGGTTAAGTAATAATGTAACTCAGCGTCCTGATACAAGAACCAACAGCTACGTAATGAAGATTTACGCCGAAAATTCGGTTAGTTATACAAATGTCGAAAATATAGTAAGAGTTCACGAAATTTACAAATATACCGACACGTTTGAGCGTATTCAGTATACTCGCGTTCTTCGTCCAATGGCGGTTCCGAGTGTTGATAGTGAAATACGGCAGTAAACGAAATTATTAGTATTATTAGTATGTATAGCTCTTTTAGTGTAGTGTAGAATAAGAATACCGTAAATAATGAGTAAAACGACGACTGTAATCACCGGGTTTATTCTCCCTCCAAGGGAGTGGAGCGAAGGGTCATTTCAACTCACCGACCCATCATCAAATAATACCGAAAGCGTGTTTACATATGTAAATCTAACACCAAGTATCATTAACCTGGACAACCGAACGGTAACATTATTACGCGCGGGTGCTGCTAGGATTCGCGTGAATCAAGACGCTTCTACGAATTATACCAGTGGGTCGGCGGAGGCTTCTTTCGATGTCCTTACCAGTATTGTTCGCCCTGGAGTGTCGAAGCAAATCGACCTGTCTTGGAATATTCCGACAGAAAACGGGGCAACTATCAAAAATTATTTCTTTTATAATGAAGAACGCCGGTTTACAGATACTACAACCCCAGCGCCGCCTGTAAGCACAATTGTCGGAAACGGAGGCATTGCCGCTACAAATGCTTCCTATTATTCTTATGCTTTACCTATACCTTATTCTGCCAATGTATTATCATCGAGCGGACTGCCCACAGGTATCGACATCAATACATTGACACTGACAAATATTAATATATCGTCGAGAGATACAAGCACCAATTATTTCGACCTGGGGTATTATGGCGAAATCGAGGTCAATTGGGAGTATCACTCCGATAACCCGATTGTTGAACTTGCGCCTGGAACTGCAGCAACAACAAATACCACGATGACGATTACATTATATAAAGAAAATCCGGTTGACGGACGCTCAGATTTTATCGTAAGTTCATCCCGAACATATGACTCCCTCGTGAATTGTTATGGACCGATGCCACAAAATAACAATAAGATAATGACCGACATATTTCAGATTGGGTTTCCTGGCGTGACAAACCGAGATTTTAAGTATTTGAAATATACCGATGTAGTATCGGGTCGAGTTATATTGTCGAGCAATACATACTCGCCAGCGGACGCACCTACGAGCACTCGTAGTTACAGTATTCTCATCAAAAGTATCCGGATTGCTCCGTTTCGTTTTCCGATATCGAGAGATTTTACATCATTGCCTCGCGGCCAAGGTGTTTCGACCGCTGGTGTCGGATTTTCGGTTTCTACGCACAATGCTCTTGTTGACCTTAGCGGCAGTGGCGGCAGTGGCGGCGACACCAGTGACATCAGCGGCGTATTATACCATATGCCGAAAATGACGCGTCCTCTAGCAGATTTCGGGAAAGCGAATTGGACATTTTCGTGGAATTATTCGGCGAATCTCTCGAAACTCGCGACTGACATCTCTTTTTTACCGGTCAATAATGTGATAACGAACCTCAATATCCCGTATCGTATGCGCATCCGCGGATATTCACGCCCGTATTCAAACACGACTTCAACAATATTGGACACAAGCTATAATACGACAAATGTCGCCGCGTTTTTATCAACCGTAGCAATTGTCCCGTCATATAATACGCGTTTGTTGTTTGATATCGCATTCAACGATACCGCGAATTATGCAAGGATTTCCGCCACTGACGCGTCATTTGGTATTAGTTCACGGTCTTTCGACATTTCCGGCGCGGAAGGGTTTGTTTCGTCGACGAATGCGCCCGATTTTTCGCATAGTCAGTTTATTTTTCTATTTCAGTTGACAATCACCGACCCCAGTTATAATGCTTATTTTCGGTCGATGACGGCCGAAACCGACGCGTTTGCCGTGAAAATGCTATCGCAAACATTTACACCTCATCAAGTCTACCGTTTTGCCGAGCCAGACCCAACACTCGCGAGTTCACACACCACAGGAAGCCCTACCAATACTTTTTTCGACATCGGTGATTATTATACACCAATACGCCCGAGATATTCTTTTTTCAATCTAACAAATGGCGTGTTTTATTCCTATAAAATAGCCGGTCAAAACATGGTCGGCACAAGTGCCTTTTCAGACCTCTTAACACGACGATGCGGTTCAGTCCCCGGACAAATCGTAAATCGCGTCAATAGTCTCGGGACAAATACATTTACGATTGAATCCGAACGAACATCAAACCGCGTGAATATTTATTGGGAAAAACCGGCATTTACCGGGTATGAAATCCAGTATTTTGCCATTCAAACCGCGATTGATATCTCGGGACGATGGGTGAATTCTCTCGAATATACGCCCGACCTTTCTAGTCAGTTCATTACATTTACTCAGTTTGAAGATACAAATGTAGTTGTCACCGACGAGACGAAAACTGAATATGACAAGACAATTATTTCGTATCGTTATCGCACGGCTGCTCAACAACAGTATATTAACGCGGTGCTTGGTTTACAGACCCCGATGTCTGGGTCACTTCTAAACGGATACAAATACTATTTTCGGTTGGCGTCGGTGAACGAACTCGGTTCGTCATTGTATTCGGAGATATTATCCGGTATTCCCTTTGCCCGACCGAATAATTCGCCAATACAGTTTGTTGGGACACCTATTATCGGTAATCAAATGGTTATATTTACTTGGAAAATACCGCAGGACGACGCCGGTTCGCCCATCTTGAATTATATTATTGATTATGAGACAATCGACGAAACTAGAACACCGATACGATATTCAGGTAAAACCCGTTATATTCAAAACGCTGTAGAACACGATTTATTTATTCAACCGAACCGTAATTACCCCTTTGACTATTTTCGTTCGGTGTATTCGGATTATAAGAACTTGTCGGAATTGTCTGCGAGTCGGCAGGCGGAAGTTATTGCACTTCGCAACAAACTAACGCAATTCGTAATACCGCCCCGGCCGATTACAATCAGTAATACCGACAGGTTTCTCTCGTCTGTGGCTGACCTATCGAATAATATTATATTGAATTATACGAATACGACACAAACATTCTTGTATAAAAGTGCATTACTCAACCAGAATGTATTCGACTTTTCAAATATCCAACTCGCGTGGTATTATACACAGGATAACGCGGGCGGTGCTTGGGGGGCAGGTATAACTGCTTCGTTTCATCTCTCGATACGCGGAGATTTGGAACATAATAGCAACGACAGGTCGAGAGATATATCCGGTATATTCGATATTTCACAATCGTATATTGTAAGCACGGAGAGTCTCTCCACACCGAACACTTCGAACTTCAAATATATTAACTATAACACCGGAAATATAATCCAGAGCGGAGAAAGTGTCCCTGGTAAAATCGTGAAATTAAAATCACTCACACCTTCGACAATGTATCGTATTGATGCAAATAACGGGGAGGCATATTATTTGAGATTGGCGTATACGATATCAAATATTTCCAGAAGTGATTATCGGTTTGTTTTTTATTCCAGTAGGCTGATTCTGAATGGGGTTGCTCCCGTTCGAACGATGCCTGATTTGAATTTAAAAACGGAATTCACTGTCACGCTACAGGGAAATGAATTTTCCCCGTTTGTGAATGGGCAAAAATACCTATTTACAATAACGCCATTTAATATCAACGATTTTTTCCCCGACCAAGACCTTATCGCGAACTATGGAACTGGACGAAGTCAAACCACCATTACAATGGGAACTGACTTTAGTAACCCGATTACTGATATGAGTTATTCTCTCGTCGCTACAAGCCAAGGAGGAAAAGTGACGTTACAATGGAAATATACTTCGACAGCACAATATTATATTACGATTGATATTCCGCGTGAATATCGTCAAGACAATATCTATCCGGAGGAATACCCAGTATTATTACAACCGGATGGCACTTCTCGTTCAATCTTGACCCCAAATCTCGAGCGAAGTGCCGGGATTGTGACATATACTATTCCGTCATCATTGCCCGCGGATATTGCTGGTTCAAATGCTCAACTGTATTTGAAATCGGGGCGGGCATATCAAATCACGGTTGCTGCGGTTCAAGGCTTCATAAATAGTCAAAATGAGACGCAGTTTCTGCCGGGAGAAGGACGAGACATCAATCCCGAAAATACGTTTATTGTTCCATTTCGCACCCCATTGTCACCATTATTATTGACAGCTCAAGGATATGACGGGACAATCACACTTCAGTGGAAATTACCGGATTTTACGGCCGACCCCAATTATTATATTACCGACCAACAGGGAGCATATTACCGGTATAAATATTTTACGCTTGAACGGCGAGATATTTCGGCGGCGGATGTCAGTTTGAGAGAATGGCGCGATGTTTCGAACGATATTTTTATACCGACCGCGGAAAATGGCGGCATTGCCGGTTATCAGGCCACTTTGTCAAACATATCTGGAACCAATGAACTCCCGATACAATTTCGGGTTCGCACTGTCCTCGTAAATGAATACAACGCCCAGCGAGTTGAATCTCTATATACATATATGTCGATAGTGAATAATATATCAGTGCTCGATAATTCATTCAATAGCAGTGTGTATCCATCTTTGTATCCATATACACCGAGCGGTCTTTCCTTGTGGTCTGCCTCGCGAACACAAACAAACAGCGGCCCGTTGAATGGTCTTCGCGTTCAATTGCAATACCCATCTTATAACGGGAATGCCGACTATTATGAATGTCATATCGAGTATACGATGCCAGTAGGGGTCGCCGGTTCGGGTGTGAACTGGTATAATGTATTTGATATAAATAATAGTATTGCTGATATCTCATTTAATATCACGGCCAATCCTAGTTCATTTACAACAAACGGGCGGTTGAGAACGACAAATGCTGCCCTCGCTGCAAATGAAGCCATTACAGTTATATGTCGAACCACGGTGCTTGCATATGGTATTCGACTACGATTGTTCCCGCGTAAGAACGGGTTGAATACGGGCAGTGATGGGTTTTATCCATTATACGGCTCTACACTATATTCGGCATATTCGAACGCTCTTTTTATTTCTATCTAGTTGCGGGGAGTTTCAAAGACCCGCTTGGAGAGTATGAATTTGTTCCGCGGTAAGTGTGTCTGGGAAATCCACGATGAATTTGATTTTAAGAACGCCGGTTTCGCCGTTTTTTTCTAAACCCAAACCTGGTATTGTTTTAATACTACCTGGTTTAATGATATTGCCGGGCTTATTGGCGAGTTTGAATATACGACCGTTGAGATGGATGATTTCGAAATCGAACCCACATAACGCCGACTTCAGCGGGATTGTTTTTTCGATTGTGAGGTCGAGATGTTCCACTTTGAATAACGGATGTTGAAGCACATTGATGATGATACGAATATCGCCTCTCATACCTGCTTCGTTTAAGTGGCCGCAATCGTTTAAAATGATGGTGTCGCCTTGAAGAACACCTTTCGGTATTTGCGCGTGTATCGTTTCGCGCTCAATCTTGATGATGTCGTTGTCTGGGACTTGGCGGTCGATTTCGAGCGGAATAGAGCATCCATTATAACATTGTTCGAGTGTGAGCGATACGGTCTTCATAATTGTTTCGGGGACTTGATATATACGAATATTCGGGGTCGATGACGCCGATGACGCGGACGCGGATGCGGACGCCGACGATGGATGCATGAACCCGCCGCTCATATTCACATTTGTAGGACGACCATTATGGAATGCTTGAAAAACGACTTTCGGGCCGTGACCGTGGCCGTGGCCGTGGCCGTGATGTGATAAACCACCGCCGAATAACATATGAAGAAGTTCTTCGGGAATACCTGGGGGCATTCCGCCGCCGCCGCCGCCGCCGAATTGAAACACATTCGACATTCCGTTACCGCCGCCACCGCCTTTGAGCATCATATATGTTCGCCGTTTATTGGCATCAGATAAAGTTTCGTAAGCATTGTTTAGTTCTTGGAATTTTTGCTTGCTTTCATCTGTATTTCCGTTTTTATCTGGATGATGTAGCATTGATAATTTGCGGTAGGCTTTCTTAATCTCGTCGTCGCTTGCTTTTTCATCGACCCCGAGTATTTTATAATAATCTTTATCCTTATCGATGTTTGTATCGTCCATATTCATATACGGAAAGTCGTCACTTTCGAAAAACATTTCTGGGCCGTGACCGGGTGGGAAACCTGCACCGCCGCCGCCGAATGGAAAGTTGAAAAACATACTGGAATGAAATGGAATGGAATGGAATGGAATCGAATGGAATCGAATGGAACCGATGTTATTACTTAAACATTATATTTATTATACTTTAACGATACGCATTACGATTTTTTGTATTATGGCGACGGCGACGGCGACGGCGACGCCCATTCGGTTTTCTCCCGATATTCCGTTTATTGCAAAGTATCAACCTTCTAAAATATCGGATTTTGAACAATTGGACGAAAACACAGTCACCATCATCAACAGTCTAATCGAGATGGATAACTTGAACATTATGTTTTACGGTGATTCTGGTTCTGGGAAAACATCCATTATCAATGCTATGATTCGCGAATATTATAGAAAATCCGGTGCGAGTAAAACGCTCATTAATGAAAACATTCTCGTATTAAACAGTCTCAAGGAGCAGGGAATCCAATACTACCGAAATGATGTGAAAGTATTCTGCCAGACAATGACGATGATTCCCGGGAAAAAGAAAATCGTATTATTGGATGATATCGACTTAATCAACGAACAGGGACAACAAGTATTCAGAAACTGTATTGATAAATATAGCCATAATGTTCATTTTATTTCATCGTGCACGAATATTCAGAAGGTTGTTGATACATTTCAGTCTCGTAATATTATTGTGAAAATCAACCAACTTAACCGCGATTGTCTTCATCGAATTATGCTAAAAATCAAGAATAATGAACGATTGGTCATCGCAAATGACGCTGAAGATTTTCTACTTCGGGTGTCGAATGGTTCTGTGCGGACACTCATCAACTACTTGGAGAAAATCAAACTGATTGACCAAGCGATTACGATTGACCTTGCTAATAAAATATGTTCGAATATCGGGTTTCACCGGTTTGAGGAATATACACAGATTATTTTACACGACCAGTTGCCAGCGAACGAACGGGTGCGTGCGGCCAACCGTATTTTGTTTGAATTAAATGATGAGGGGTATTCCGTATTAGACATCTTGGATAATTATTTCTTGTTTGTGAAGATGACGCCATTATTCACGGAAGACATTAAATATCGTATTACATCATTGATTTGTAAATACATTACGATATTCCATAACATACACGAGCACGATATTGAACTGGCATTATTCACGAATAACCTATTGGGGTTACGCGTGGGGTTGCGCCCCCATACGACGCAGTGCTAGAACCCGTGGGAGAACCCGTGGGAGAACCCGTGCTAGAACCCGTGGGAGAACCCGTGGGAGAACCCGTGGGAGAACCCGTGGGAGAACCCGTGCTAGAACCAGTGGGAGAACCCGTGGGAGAACCCGTGGGAGAACATAATATCTGCGCAGTTTCTAGCACAGATTATAGCACCGCGTCGTATGGGTTATAGCACCGCGTCGTATGGGGGCGCAACCCCACGCGCAACCCCACTAGCACCCAGACGCTTTTATTAGCAAATACTTTCCCACAAGCGTATGTGATTCAAGCACCTGTGCCGGTGAGAGCCGTGCAAACCACTGAAATTTGCTCCGTTTTAGTATCTCCTGCTCTGGAATATAAATACCAGAGACCGTCGGCGACAGTGGGACATCAATATCCGCCAGTAATTCTTCGATAAGCACCGGCTTATTTGTCGTTGTCTTCACGCCTAGCTCCTCCGCGGGAATAAGACTGACTGATTTGGGTGTGGTGGCTTGTTTCGCCAGCCACCATCTCGACCCCTCGCCTGTAAAGTCCATTTCACTTGTCTGGTCGCGGTTATTCAATTCCATCAGACATTCCATATACTCTTTCATCACTGGGTCGAATTTGTGGCAGCCCATTATCTTCGTCGATGGCGAGTATTGTTTTTCAACAGCGAGAGACGACATTGTCCGGAGTTCGCCCATCACGACATTTGCCATTTGAAGATGAGCATCGTATAATGACCGTAGGTCGCGGAAGCATATAAAAGAGCTAGGAATGACAAACCCGCCATATAGGTGAAGAATAGTGGCGAGGGCAAGGTCGCGGATATGGGTGCGAAGTGGGCGCGGGAGGTGTTCCACGCGTGTTTGCCACTCCGGTATGATTTTTGCAAATGCGTCATCATCGATGAGACATACATTAAAGCTTTCGCCACAATGTTCGATGATATTACGGATGGTGAGATATTGGTAGGGCTGGTTCAGGTTGTCGCTTGTCCTCGAGCCGAAACTCTCCCACGATCTGGCATTTTTATCGAATTCAATATGAATCCAGAGGATTGGTTTGTTATTTTTGGTGATGCTGCTGTCATTCAGGAGATACTTTTGAATCAGTTGGCCGTCGTCGTATTGTTCTTTCACTTCGATTGTTTTCTTATATTTGTTATAAATGAAACCAATGAACATAATGATGAGGTAGGCAATCGCCAGTTTCAGGACTTTGTTTTCGAACATTTTATAAATGCGTTATATACTGATATTG
>RGCF01000086.1 GCA_009919265.1 Bacteroidota bacterium
CCGCCACTCAAATCCTTCAAAGGCGGATGCGTGGAAGGACAATGGCGAAGGCACGTGGGGCCGGCAACCGGGTTTGTAAAAGATGCCCCCACCGAACATTTGCAACAAGTGACTTTTGCTTTTGGAGGCCGAATGGCTTCCCCGGAACCAGTAAGAAGATCATAGTTCTGCCAGCCCAGAATTGCCGGCTTAGTTCCAGATTCCATCAAACACCATGCCAGATTCCGGATTCCAATATCAAATGCCAAGACCTTCCAAGGTTCTGTCATTTACTATTCTGTATAGAATCTCCTGCTTAAGCTATCCTCTCGGAGTATTCCTCCCCCCCTCATACACAGTTGTCAAGCTCGTCCGTGGCTCAGGAGCAATAGCCCCCCAGTCCTTCGTATCCCAAGTCCCAAAGAGTTCAGGGGCATTCGAATTCGCCCGTTCTATACCGATACCTCCTTCCGAATGAGTAAGATTCCGGACACAATCATCCGTTTCACACTTTACAATCATAGCTGGCGGAGGAACAACGCCCGGATCCATTCCGTAAATCGCCCCAGTCTGCTGCGAACTTCTTTCGCGCCCAACCCGAATAATCTCCAGCGCATTCTTCGTCATCCATTCCTTTGTCGCGTATTGTTTCCCTGTCGGAATATTTTTCGCACAATGCGCCGAATAATCTGTTACCAAACGACCGTCTGCCATGGGCGCTGCCCACCCAGGGAATCGGCTGTCGGAAGAGGGGAGTTGGCTCCGTTTTTGCTGTTCCTTGAGCTCAAAAGGGTTTGTGCTGGCAATTCCGGAATAGAAATTGGGGTTTGTTGGAAGGCGAAATAGCTTTGCATCCATGATATCTGTTGTAGACCGATATACTTACTGCAAAGATGTAACATCCTGTCCCAAATCCACAACACTGCCATCCAAAGCTGCTGCAGATCCGGAACCTGAACCATTCTCCACTCCTGCTGTCATCTCGCTATTAGCAATAGGGGAGGAACGCCGCAGAAGAGTGAGTAAGTCGGTGCGGCTACTACTCTTTTTCGCCCTGAGCCCTTTTTTTTCGGCCAGTGCCAAAAGTTCGGTCTTATTCAGGGTCTCCAAGTCGGAATCAGCCCCCTCGTTCTTCACAGGAACAGATTCAACAAGCTTATCCAGTGTCACTTCCTCTTCCACCGTAGCCTCTTCATGTGCCAGATCCAGCACCGACGAATAAAACTTGTCTTCGGGGATATTCTCGGATTCCGTAGATTCAAGAGGAACTGCTGGGCTTACCTCCATATGCGGGGCGGAAGGACTAATGGGTGTAGGAACACTATGAACAGAATGCATAAGGGAATCAATGGCCATGCGAAGATCCACAATTACAGTCTCCATCATACTCCCCTTTCGCTCATAGAAGCTGATTCGCATATAAAGATAAAAAATCGCCGCTCCACAAATAAGCAAGACAACAAGACCAACAAGTAGTGCATCCAATGGCATCTCAAGTATTCTCCTTATCAAAGAGACTTTGCCATAGGATTATGAGCCGCGCGCCGTAGTCCATACTTTTCCCAAACTTTATGAACACTACTCACTTTACATATACCGGGTTCTGCCCGATACGAGTATTGAATATCTCCATCCGGTTTCTCAGATGCTGCACAGCAAATGGCGCGAACATGGCCGGGCCTATCTTCCACAAGTGGGAACACGTGTGTGCTAACAATACTGAACACATTGGAGGTCCATAGCTGTTCTAAGAAGAGTTTGGCGCTCCGGGTTCCATCGGGAGGATTTGTGCTGTGAAAAAGTTCGTCAAACAGAACAAGCCCCATTCCTTCGGGGCTTCCACTCCGGATACATTCTGCGGCGAATTTCACTTCCGTTTCAAACATGGAATATACTCCTGGTGTATCTCGGAGTTGTAAGCCGGATGCAATCCATCTGAATCGTGGCATAATGGCATCGACAGCTGGGGCAACTCCATATGTATGCGCCAACAATACAGATTGGAGTATTCCTCGTAACACGGATGACTTGCCCCCGCCATTCGGGCCTGTGAGAATGGCATGTCGTTCCGTATTCGTGGATAATGTAATGGACGATGGAACACCGTTTGTAAGAGATACATCCACCATATCACGAATTTGAAATACTGTCGGGTGGAAAATGACAGTATTCAGATAGTCTGTTTTCGCAATACGCCACACTATTTCCAGTTGCGCAAGATCCCGAAAGGCCATGTGTAGGCGCTCCGGGTCTTCTTTTATTAAGAGGAATGCGCGGCGAGGATCCAAGCCTTCAAGCTCGCTCAATGTCTCGCTTATATGCATCTGTAAGCCTTGCTTTTTTGCCTCCACCTTAAGCGTCTGTAGAATCCCATACAATTCAAGAAGCTTTACACCCATTTCGAAAAGAATGGAATCTGTTTTATAAAGATGTAGTGCATTCTGGATGGGTTGAACCATACTTTGCGCAAATGTAAAGCCAAATATCATGAATTGACCAATGGATCGGGGTGACAACATATCACCTGTCGTATTCGTTCCAATATTGCCTAGCCACATGTTTTGCAACGTTTGTAGATATTCTTGTTGTTCTATGGGAAAGGCATACACGAATCGTAGAAGAATATATGGAAGAACCCATGCGACAATAGGAGTTAATAAAGTCATAGCTGGAACCACCCATATTTTGAAAATGGCAATTGCAAATATGATGAATGGCGCATGATTGAGACATTTGAAATACTCATCTTGAAAGGAGAGCTGGGCGATGGAGTCATTTTCCAAAGAATCTTTATCTTTCGATCCCTTTTCAAAAAACGGGACGACTTCTTTTTCAATTTGTGCTATGCGTGAAAAATAGGTATTCCACGGCCCATGAAGGTTATTTCGCAACGTCACAATTGCCTTTTTTCGCATACGAAGAACGGATGGCTTTATAAGGGTGGCATGTGCAAGATTTGTCTGCAGAACAGTATTTGACGTGGAGAGTTTGCATCCGATTTTTTCTGCAAACTGTTGGAGGTTTGCGTCTTGCATAATCTTATATCCGGCGGCAACGGAATCTTTCATTCTTATGCCACACAAGAAGCTTGTTCGTTCTGATCAGCCGCGAACCAGCGGAAGCTCCTAAAATTGCTACACACTTTAAGGTAGTGTCATATATAAAAGTAGAATGTCGACGAGCATTGAAATAATTCGCGGGCTGTTAGACAAACAATCTTCTGTAGGCCCTCCTTCCAGTGCAATTTCTTCTGCCGTAGGGGGATTGAAAGATCTTTGTGATCTTCCAGGGACAGGGAATGTTGATTGGAGAAGAGGGATTGCGTCAAGTTCTCAGACTTCTAGACCCCTGTTTCGGAATAACAGCGCTTCTTCTATACCCCCCTCGCCATTACATAAAAGTAATTCATCACGCTCATTCACGAGTACATCTAGCTCTCCAGGTAGCGCGAGTCCCGGGGGGACATTCTCCCCCTCCAGATACCAATCGCGATTCAAGAATGTGTCGCAGCCAGTCAATGACAAGATTCTGAATAATATTATTCTTTCCAAGCTAAACAAATTTAGTGGGGTGACATATACAGATGTGCGAGACTTTCTATATCAGATTCTTGGATCTGGGGAGCCAGATCTGGGGGAAATGGTTCGCCAGTTCATGCTTCTAGTATTTAAAAAGGCGGCATCGGAAGAGAACTTTTGCGCCCTGTATGCAAAGCTATTGGCGGAGATATCGGTGCGCTACAAGGTCATTTTAGAAGAGATGCACAAGTTGCAAGCTAATTATCTGGAAATCTTTGAAGACGTGGAGGAAGTTCCTGAGGGTGGGGATGAGTATAATACATTTGTGGAGAAGAATCGCGATAAAGTTTATAGGCAGGGTTATAGTCAGTTCTTGGCGGAATTGGCTGCCTTGGAGATTATGGAACTATCCAACTTGGAACAGACGTTTCGGAAATTGACGGATCTCATGATAAAGTATGCCGCGATACCGGATAAGAAAACATTGATCGAAGATTATACGGACTGTCTTTTGAGAATGTCGCGCGTATTAAAGAAGAAATCGTCGCCATTCTTCACAGCTGCGCGCAATACATTACTAAGTATATCGAGCGAAACTATAAACAATATGATAACGAATAAAGACGCGTATGTGAGTCTTTCTCCAAAGGCGCGATTCATTCTGATGGATATTAAAGATAACTTGACGACGTGAAGGGACGACGTGAAGGGACGTGAAGGGACTCGCATAAAATTGGAACGTGGGAATGCACACGAACGTTTTTTACAGCTGAATGAAAACCACAGATTCTCCTAGAATGCCAAATAATCGCCAGGGAAAGAAGGCCGCGGCCCCGGATAAGAAGCCCTCAACAAAGCGTAGGGGTGGCGCAGGTGGGAATGATGACGATAGTGTCGACAGTCGTGGAAATATTCGGGATCTCATTGCCTACAGTGATTCAGAGGAAAGTTTCGTATCTGAAGATGATACACCCAGTGACGAGTCAAAGCTTACGGAAGAAGTTCGGCGTTCAGTTAGGCGTGCAGGGCGAAAAGCCGGGCAAAAAATACAACGGATTCTGAAAGAGGAGGAGCCAAAGAAGCGGGGTTTCTTTCCTAAAAAAAAGGAGCCTGATTCCGAGGAGGAACCACAGAAGAAGCGGCGGGGAGTTCTTTCTAAAATGGATTCCGAGTCTGAGGAGGAACCAAAGAAGCGAGTTCTTCCTAAGAAGTCAGAGCCAGAGCCAGAGGAGGATGATACCGAATATGAGGAAGATGACGATGAAGATGAAGATGAGGATGAGGAAGAGGAAAGCCCTCATGGTCTTATTATTAGTTTCGGGGGTGACGAGGGGGGGGATCGTATGATACCCAAACGACACAATATGAAGAAAGAGTCCGCGGAGGTCAAACAGTTTGTGAAGCTGCTTACAAGTCAGCAGGAGGAGGGCGGGATAGATGATCAGATTGACGAGTTCAAGCGTCAGACGCCTGAGAGAAAAGCCAGTATTCTAAAGGCGCTGGATCGCAAGCCTTCTAGCGATCCTAATTCCCAATCTATGATGTTCAAGATACTTTCCATGAATATTAGCCCCGAGATTCAATCGATGATCCTATCGCGCTACAATACATTACAGTCGATGGATCCTGGGTCTGGCGAATACTTTAAACAGCGAGCATGGTTGGAAAAGTTCTCTTCATTGCCACTTGGAGTCTATCGAGAGATTCCTGTCAAGTTGTCCGATGGTCAAGAGACATGTGCTGGATTTATGGAGAAGGCAAGGCGCTATTTAGGTGAGGCCATATACGGGCAAACCGAGGCAAAGATTCAGATTCTCCAGTTTATTGCCAGTAAGATTACAAATCCTTCTGCGGCTGGATTATCTCTGTTATTAGCTGGGCCACCCGGAATTGGAAAAACGAGTTTGATTAAAAATGGTATTGCGAAATCTCTTGGCTGGCCATTCCAATTCATCTCGCTGGGTGGCGATTCAGACGCGAGCACATATACGGGACACCAGGTCGTCTATGAGGGGTCTCATTGTGGGAAGATTGTGAATTCTCTTGTAGCGGCAAAATCCATGTCGATGGTGCTTATGTTTGATGAGCTGGATAAGGTAAGCGCCACTCCAAAAGGCGAGGAAGTACAGAACTTGTTGGTACATCTCACAGATCCTGTTCAAAATAGTGAGTTCGAGGATAAGTATTTAACAGGGATCCCCTTGGATTTGAGCAAGGTATTATTCTCCTTCTCGGCAAATGACTTGTCGAAGATTGACCGTGTCTTGTTGGACCGTATGGTGGTGATTCAGCTGGAGGGATATTCCAAGAAGGACAAACTCGCCATCGCAGAAAACTTCTTATTGCCCACCGCATTGAACGATGTGGCCTTGAATGAGAAAGTCGCAGTTACACCCGATGTAATAGAATACATCATCCAGGAGTATGCGAACGAAGAGAAGGGTGTGCGCGAATTGAAACGCTGTATTGAGGCGATAACACAGAAGATCAACATGTTGCGTATCTTCAATGCAAAGGACTTGCCATTCTATATAGCCGATTTCCAGCTACCATTCGTGCTCAAAAAGCAGCACGTGGATCTATTCTTAAAGAAAAAGAATCAATTGGATACATCTGTGCAGCGGATGTATACTTAGGCGCGACAAGTGGGAGTGAAGTTCTCCAAGGCGATAGAGTCCTGACAATGTAGCCTTGACGATTTTTTTATGTGGAAGTTTATCGGTTTATTTCTCATTGTGGGACTTATGTATGTATATGTAACGTATAAAATGAAGACTTCTTGGCTTATCGCTGTAGGGCTTGGCCTTGTTGTTGTTGTGTATCTTGTACAATGGAAAACTGGGTATATTTCTCCACTTCCGAGATATAGACTGTTTTAGTCTGTGTCATATTCCACATTCCATCTTGTTTCTCACGCTCGGCGCGCATCGCGGCAAGCTTTTGCGACATTTCCTTTTCTGCGAACGTAGAATCGCGGACACACGGCGTCCCTGATCCCCATCGGCGTAGAGCACATGCACTCATTTCTATAGGGTATATAGAAAGATGCATAGCGCTACAAACATGTATTATCAAAAAAAACTGTATATGTTGGTAGTATTTTTAATTCTGTTGGGAAGTATTAATTGGCTGGCGGTGGGTCTGGCGGACACGAATTTGGTGCGTATGGTTCTGCCTTTGAAGTATGCGAAATGGCTCTATATTGTGATTGGCCTCGCCGCAATTCCTCTTTTGTTTCAGCGGGATATGTATTTGCCGTTTTTAGGAGAGACAGTTCTTCCAGCAGGAGCGATGAGCGTAAAAACACCCCAGAATGCGAATGACCAAGTGACGGTTCGAACACGCCCCGGAGCGAAAGTTGTTTATTGGGCAGCGGAACCGGATCCGAATCAGGGGAAGGATCTTCCGACACCCGATGTTGCATACGCAGAATTTGAGAACTCGGGAGTTGTGACTGCTGATACGAGTGGCCACGCAATTCTGCGTTTCCGCGGACCTCCTCAAGCGTATACAGTGCCATTCAAAGGGCGGTTGGAACCACATGTTCATTTCCGAGTGGAAGAAGAAAATGGGTTTTTGGGGCGTGTGCAGACATTGTTTGTGAAGAGTGGGCATGTGGAAGGATTCGCCGACATCTTGTAAAAACACGTCGGCATATGCTTTACGCCATAGCCGCCCCCGTATGCCGTTCCAAGAAGAGCATATAATTTGAGCTACCAAAGTGCGCTGCAGGCATCTCTCGCACAGACTCATCGTCATATGTATACCATGTATCATTCCCCAAATGTTGGCACTGTGCCGTATAATGCCCAAAGCTGGGCGGTCCATGGTGATCCACCATACCTCGTAGGGTATAGCGGGTCTCCCCCACAATTTCAGGACTCTCTTTGGAGAAATAGGACGCGAAATCTATAAACGCAGGAAGCGGTGCCAACTCGGTGTGAATCTTTTTTCCATCATTTGTAAAGCGCTTCAACGTAACAACAAGAGCCAATGGCATTCGCCAAATACTCACTGTCTTCTTGGCCGCGCGCCTCGGAGGCCCACACGCCTCGCATACATACTCTTCAATATCTTCTGCTACCATATCTTCTCGAAGAGCATCCATAAGGCTGAAATTCTCACCCTCCTGTGGCACAGGCACTTTCAATGTATTAAAGGCCTCCCAACGATGCGATATATTCTTACATTCCTGACATTCCGTTCTCTGATGAAACATCCCATAGAACATGTGCACAAGAGGACTGTATTCCTTTGTGAATGTATCCTGCCATGCCTTGAGTGCCCCATGCACTAATGTCTCCTCGGGAGTGGTGGGAGGAGGACGCAGAATTCGCATATCCACTTCCTGACTTGTAGCTTCATGAACCGCCTCAAATAAGAATAAGAAGAATTCATGACTATCGTGACACATTTTGCTCGCCAACTGCTCATACATTGTATCTTCTACCGCCCCAGGAACCCGCTTCCAGAATGTTCCTGGGCGAACACTCTGCCCATTCTTACATTTCCCAAGTAACTGCACAATTTCCGCAAAAGCCGAGGCAATTCCCTCTAATTTTTTGCGACGTTCCGTGGGTTTCTTTTGAAAGAGTGTATTGTATTTACCCTCTTCCATAATCCATACAAGTTTCTTCAAATGTCTTACATTCTGTAGCACCGCATTCCCATAGCATGTAAGACCCATATTGATGAGTCCTCCGAATCCTTTTGTTGGATCTGCTATCGGCTGTATTTTGTCCATGGTTTTGTAAAAGCTAGCAAGGAAAAAATTGGAACTTTCAATTTCATTCACACCAGGTATAAATGACTTTCGTGATACATTACGGGAACACGTTCTTGGATACTCTTCATAATTACTTCCCCGAGATCCTTTACGGCCCACCCGAACGGTTTGCCGGTTCCTTAGACTTGGTGCAATATATTCAGAATCAGGTTCGGAGAGAATTTGATCTCTTCTCTTCCGCGCGTTCTTCATTTACTCAAGCGCCCCAAACTCCAGCACGCACTCAACCGCGCCCCCTAGAAACTCCTAGGCGCCATCCGGATATCCGCGTGGAACCTCTTCAACCACCCGATATCACTCGCATCGCAACAAACCTCATCGCCGCATTTGAACCAACATATGAATTACACGGAAACACTATAAATATGGGCATGTTAAATACTATCTTCGGAACCAGGTTACCACAACAAAATAGAATGGAACCGGTGATTGTCCGTCCTACAAACGATGAAATGGAGGCTGGAACACAGATAGAAATTGTAGATTCCAACGATGAAAATTGCGCAATTTGCCAGGATCATATGGAAGTCGGATCCGAGGCGAGAGCCATTCGGGTATGTGATCATAGATTCCACACCGAATGTATTGATACTTGGTTTCAAAGGTCCGTCGTTTGCCCTACATGTCGCCATGATGTGCGGGATACCACACCCGAGCCAGTCTAATCTATAGATTCAGAGATGACAAGTCGCTCGGTAGCTCTGACATTGCAATCTTGAAATGATCCTGGATCTCGTCTCGCATGCGCCCCTCGTCCTTGGAAATCAAATTAATTGTAACACCTTTACGACCAAATCGCCCCGCACGACCAATTCTGTGAATGTAGTTTTCTTTCAGAGTCGGCAACTCATAGTTTATCACCAAACTAACTTGCTGCACATCAATACCGCGCGCTAACATATCCGTGCTAATCATTACACGAACAACACCCGTGCGAAAATCCTTCATGCGCCGCTTTCTCTCTTCCGTATCCATCTCTCCATGAATGACATACAGAGGAAATCCCGCGGCAATCATTTTTTCAGAAAGCCACTCTGCTCGCTGCCTCTTATTACAATATATCAACGCCTGATTGATATTCAATTGCTGATAGAGGTCGCACAGAACCTCATATTTCCAGTCCTCACTGTCCAAGGGAATGTAATATTGCTTGATACCATCCAATGGAACATCCTGTGGCTTCACTAGAATCTTTACAGGGTCTCGCAACAATTGACCGGCGACTTCAAGCACATCCGTATCCATTGTCGCAGAGAACAAAGCAATCTTTGTCTGCGCTGGGAAGCCACGTTGAAGAATACACATGACTTGTTCTTTGAAACGGTCTTCTAACATTTGGTCAGCTTCATCAAAGATCAGAACACGAATATGCTCACTAGATAAAACATTGCGGTTCATCAAATCATAAATACGCCCGGGCGTGCCAATAAGGAATTGACAGCCCTTATCAATGGCCTTACTATCTTCTCGCACAGGTGTCCCACCTGTCGCAGAATATACGCTTATACCCATATACTCACTTATGGATTTTGCCACTGTCTCTATTTGCTGCGCAAGCTCACGAACTGGCACTAATACCAAGACTTGGACACGCTTTAATGCCGGATCTACCTTACACAGAGACCCTATACAGAAAGTTCCAGTCTTGCCAGTTCCCGATTGTGCCTGTGCAAGAACATCGAGATTATTTTTAATAGGAACAATGCCCCGTTGTTGAATCGCAGATGGAACTTCAAACCCGTGACTATAAATCCCACGCAGTAGCTGCTCAGGTAAACCCATATCATCAAAGGATTTATACACAGGCACTTCCGTCTCTACAATACTAGGCTCGGGGGTGGTCATTCTGTCTTATACTTTATAGGAAGTCCATAAGCCCCTCAATTTTGCGAAGCCGCCACGGTAAAATTTAACAACTTTGTCTGCCCAACAATAGTAGGCATAGAAATGGCGGATATGGAGGAGACGGATATGGGAGACGATTACCAGGATGCTCTCGATACTCTTATATTAGATGGCGAAGTGACACAGGCAGTTCCCACGACCGAGGACCCGTTTGATATTCTCTACAAATTTCACCCAGAAACTGTTCTGGATTATGCCGAAACAATAGTTCCCGAAGTTCCTCTCACAGCTGCCCCACCGATGGATAAAGACGCCCATCACAGAAGTCCGCCCTTCTTGACTGTATATGAGCGCACAAAGATTCTTGGTGCGCGCACAAATCAGTTAGCAGAAGGAGCAATGCCCTTTGTGGCAGTTCCCGAATACATGACGAAACCCTTAGATATAGCCAAATTGGAGCTAGAGCAGAGACGTCTTCCATATATTATTAAAAGACCCATGCCCGACGGGACGTTTGAATATTGGCGCCTTAGCGATTTGATGATACTGTAATAATTTGCGGTGGTTGGACTATTGTAGTTGGCCTCATTCTTTTATAAATAGAATCCGTATATGCTCTGCGACCTATCATCTGCTTTGCTATCGCAGAGAAGATAATACGTTTTTCGGCAAGGGGTGATTGAATCGGAGACGTCGCAAACATTGGACCCCCTTTATTCTTTAGAGACGTTTTGTTTCAACGTGGAATCTAAACTGGACGCAATTGCATTACACATAGGATTCGCGCATGACCTATCCTCCCAGCTACAGATTTGATACATATCATTATCCGTGAAATAATAGAGGAATTTGTTCTCAAGTTTGGAAATCAGGCGATACCCTGTATTCTGAAGATGACCTGCTGCAAGTGTCGTAGCGAGATCTACATCCGGCTTTTTTGTCCAATGCACAAGAATAACGGCTGGCCTGAATCCGGCATTGAATATCGCGCCCAAAATGGCTTTCTCTAAACCGGGAGCATAGGCACGAGTATCAATCTTTAGAATATCAATCCGCGTAGAACCCTCTTTTAACTTCATCGCATCACATGCGGCCGTAACGAGCTTCATACAATCCTCCGTTTGTACCGGTCCTTGGGGCAGATCTACTTGGCCAGCTGACCACCAAGGAAGCGCTGGAAGAAGGCGGATGTTTTTAGGAAGAATCCACTTTTTCTCGGCGCCGAGCGAAAAGTTGTGAAC
>RGCF01000087.1 GCA_009919265.1 Bacteroidota bacterium
CTCTTCTTCTACCGAAGAAGAATCGACCGCCGTCGCAGCCGAATGGGAATACAAATCTACGACTCTTTTCTATTCCCACCAAATCCTTTTTGGGGTATTCTTGCAAAATTCATGCACTTTTATCTCAATTATGTAATTTGAAGCAAGGCGGATCTACACTATTTCCATAAATCATGAAGACTTCCATCATTTTTTGCATTTCTCTCTTGCTGAGCTGCTCATTCCTCGCTCCAAATGGGCTCGGTCAAGATTATGTATGGGAATCATATACACCACCAGAAGCACCGAACGTCAATACAGCCAATGATGAAATGCATTATACGCTATTAGGGAAATCATTGCTCTTTACACGCATTGTCAACGGTAAACCAAAACAATTCGAAATCAATCCATTGCATCAAATATCACCTTATCAATGGAATCCCCCATTCTTGAATGAAATGAATATTGTATATCCATTCTTGCATGATTCGACTCTATACTTCGCAACGCAAGCAATGGGAAATGAACAAGCAATGCTCAGTATTCATGAACTAAAAGATGGCATGCTGAAACAACTGGATACATTGAACGGAACATGTTATTCATCACAACCATTCTTGTCACCGGATGGAAATGCATTGTATTTTGTCTCAGATCGAGAAGGAGGCTATGGCGGGACAGATATTTGGTATTTCAGCAAAGACAATAAAAACGATTCTTGGACTCAAAGGAAAACAAAGACTTTGATATTCTTGTCTCTGTTCGGAAAAATGGAATTTGGAGTTATCCAGACCCTAGACCAACCAAGGGTATAAATAGCAAATGGGATGAAACAGATTTCATGATACTCCATGATTCCATCGCTGTCATAAGTCGAAAAGAAAAAAATCAAACAGATATTCACTGGTTTAAAAAAAGAAATGTATCAAGCAAAATACCAGTCAAACTGTATGTAACGACAGAGAATATTACGGAACTCTCTCAAAAATTAAAACTGGTTAAAAATGCAGTTGCATTTCGTACTTGCATCTTCCCATCATCATTTAAACAACATGATGAATTTATGCTTACTGTATTAGCAGAAAGATTACATAAATGGCCAACATCAACTATTACACTTAGCAATAATACATTAGCAAAAACAGTGCAATCATTGTTACTGAGTAAACGCGCAAACCCAAAACAAGTGATTATTGATTCTCAAATCACCGATGATCATATTGCAATGTGGGGGGATAAAGAAGAGTTGTTCGATCATTTTGATTTAATCAAAGAGAATATTTGCCATCCATCAAGCATAACCATTACAATGAATAGCATACCCGAAGGCGTGATTTCATCATGGAAACTTTCAGTAAATGGGGATTCTCTTACATCAAATTCGAAACTTCCATCAACCTATACATTTGAAACATTTAGACATATATTCAATATTGAAGATACACTCTCTTTCCGTATCGATGCCTTAGATTCAAATGGAAATAATGTATCTGAGATTTCTACCATTGGAATTCAAAGTACTGCAGAAAATGAATCAGGTGTCAATGTAATAAGCCCAATGCCATCCATTTGGTATGCTAAGGAACAACATACCTTTGTTCGATTCATCAAAAAGTATCTTTCAACTCTTACTTCAAAACAACATAGAATTGAACTCTATCAAACTGATTACAATGAATCAGCTATGAAGTCTATTCTGGACTTACTCTTGAGTGACAAAGAATTATCACAATGGGAATTCACATCATTGAAGTTGGAAGAAACCTCTGCTTTCGCCGAAACGATTAAAATGAGTTTGTCTCATGCTAAGGATCATCGATCTTTTCTGATTCCAATCACTGTGAAATAAGTGATGCGAAATCCTGACCGATTTGAATTCAAGTCCTTTTCTGTTCATCAACAACGAAGCGTAATGAAAGTTTGCACAGATTCATGTGCATTTGGGGCGCTTGCAGAAATCAATTATGCAAAAACTATTCTTGACATCGGGACCGGTACCGGATTACTCTCCTTGATGCTTGCACAAAAAGCCTCCCATGAAATACACATCGATGCAATAGACATAGATTCGGAAACATTGCTTGATGCTCATGAGAATATATTATCATCACCTTGGAAAGATTCCATAACTCTCTATCATGATAATGTGGCTACATGGAAGCATGAAGCTGTCTATGACATGATCATCAGCAATCCACCATTTCATGTTCGCTCAACCTCTTCCAAGCATCAACAAGAAGCAGTCGCATTTCACGCTGATCATTCTCTCCCATTCAGTGAATTAGCATCTGTGCTCAATAGCAGATCTCATCAGGATACGAGATCGTGGATTCTTCTTCCAATCAATGAAATGCAGCAATTTCTTTCACATGCACTATCTGAAGGACTGCATGTACAGAAGTCAATCATCATTCATGATTCCATAGATCATGACCCAACAAGGAGTATTGCTATTCTTTCAAAACAAGTAAGAAGTGAGCCAGTGGAGGTAGTTCATTTTACGTATAGAGAATATGCAGGCGGACCCTTTACCCCTGAATTCATCACTACATTATCCCCGTTTTATCTTTTTCTTTGAAATACTTTGAATGGTTTCATCAAGCCAAAGAAGTATATCATCGATTACTTCTTGTTCAATGGTTGTTTCAATCTTTGCATATTCAGCAATGTCGCAAGTTACACATCGCTGAAACAAATGATTCATCCCTTTATATTCCTTTATCTTCACTGCTTTATTTCGATGTGCTTTCAAGATGGAATCAATCTTTCGCAAATTTTCTGTTGATTCAACTTGCATATCTTCAGATCCATTGATTGCAAATACCGGACATTTCACATTTTTCAAAAATGAAGAGGGTTCATAGTTGATAAAAAATCGAAGCCAAGGACTTTGCAATTGTTTAAGCTGTGCTTGAAACTCTGGTGTATTTACCATAAATACTTTTTGTTGCTCTACTGCCCAAGTTCCCAATGAATCAATTAATGCATTTCTAAGCTGGACAGAATCTTTTGATTGTTTAATCATTGTCAACACGGTTTTTTGTCTCTTTACTGCTTTCTCAACTTCATTGATTGGCATTAATTGCGATGAAACTTTTCTTGTTTGCCACACCAAAATATCAAAACCTGAAACTCCCAATCCTGCCATCGAACAAAGAAAAGAAATGTCCTTGGGATATGTGGCCGCCAACATTTGTGCTATCATACCACCTTCACTATGTCCAAGTAAACCGATTGCTCGGTTATTAATATCAGAACGCTGTTTCATTGATTGCAAACAAGAATAGATATCATCTGCCAGATCTTTCGAAGTCGCATTGGAGAGAGTACCTTCTGATTGGCCAACACCTCTATCATCCATCCGTAACACAGCATATCCACGACGAGTGAATGCATCTGCAAGCACTAAGAAAGGCTTGTGACTAAAGATTGTTTCATCTCTATCTTGTGCTCCGGAACCTGTAATGCATATAACAAGTGGGAATGGACCAGTACCTTGTGGTTTAGATAATGTGCCTGTGAGCTTCCCAGCTGGACCTTGTACAGTGATTTCTTCCGTGATATATGGAAAGGGTTCCACAGGAGTTTGGGGTCTTTTTGGTATGATATATTCGCTATCCTTTTTTTTCAATATAAGCGGATAAACGCCCCCATTTTGTTTCCAATTTCCTTCAAGCGTCACGGAATCAATTTTCTTTCCATCAAATTTCCCCTTGATGGATTCTATGGTAAATGTTACTGATTGTATTGTTTCTGACACAATAATTGGAATATCTTTTGCCCCTTGCAATGGCACATCCAATGTGCCTGAAATCATATACTCGCCGGTCACTTTAAAGATGAGCTGTATATTCGCTCCAACATTCAATTCTCCGACCCAATTTCCTCGAACATCAAAATTGTTGACTTGAGCGCAGGCAAACGAAATGCTGAAGAAAAAAAGTAATATCCGAATCATCGAACAATTCGCATGATATGATGAACATGAGTTCCGTTACTTTTCAGACTAATCATATACATCCCTGGGGGAAATGAAGAAACATCTTGTTGAAACACAAATTGTTCACTTCCACTGTGATGCATCACTTCTTTGAAGAGAGAAGTACCGAGCAAGGAATATATTTCAAGTTCAATCATACCTTGAGGCAATGTGCCTTTTATCATCACTTTATCTGTTACAGGCTGGGGAAAAATCGACAATGCATGTGACTCTTTTTCCTCATCAATAGTTGTGATGCTTGTTCGCAATGCAGAAGAAATTGAATTGAGAACTTTACCAAATAATGGATCAGGATTATAATCAAGTACAAAACCTTGAAGATAAAGCTTCTTGATATTCAATTCAGAAGGAATCTTTGCAGTGTAGGAACACAAATATGTCTTGCCAATTTTTGTATCGAAAGCGATTGAATCTGGGGAACCAACGATACTCGTAGAATCCAGAATCATACGCACGACATTCGTATGCTTAAATCCAGAAATACTTGATGGGGCATTTCCCCAAATGGGTATCAATGTATCTCCTGCCATAGCATTGGATTGATCAAACCGAGAATCACCGGTGATTGTATCTTCAACAACCATGGCATTCACACGGTAATCCCCTGACATCTCAGCTTCGAATGTTGCATAAAATGTACAAGTCAGCATGCGAGTTGGATTGTGAAATACATGATATACTCGCAAATCAAGTGGTGTGGGAACTGTAAAAGCAGTTTTCAAGGCATCCGATATTGGCTTACCTGTACTGAATGCAGTGTTTCTTGGCACTGTCAATACAGTTTGTTGTGATAAGGTTTTAAAGTATGTTCTATCAATCAACACAGATCCTTTTTTTGCTTCATAATTCAAAGCCAAGGTATCAAATGTGCTGTTATTGAGGGGTCCTTCACCAATATGATATGATAGAATATTCACATCTTGTACATTCTTTATCGCAGAATCAATCGCAGTATATGTTCGCGGACAATCTCCACAAGAAGGTGATGTAAAATACTCAACGAGTACTGTTTTTTTCGGAGGATTTACCATATATGCAGTAAGTGCAAATGCAGTATCATTTATCACATAGTCATCTTGATTGTTTCCATTGATGCTATCTGCCCAACATGTTAATTGATAACGCTTGGATTCAGTTGGTTTCCACAACGCGGTTAAACATACTATTGAAGATGAGGGCGGTATGACTTCATGTATTACTGTATCAATTGGTAATGACATTGATTGAACATATCGCAATCTGAAACTCTTTACTGTATCAGATCCATTATTTAAAACAGTCACTGGGATATTTATTCCGGCATTTGAACCAGGTGTTAGATCACCAAGCGCTATATCAGTGATGGACAAATCATTTCGTGGTATCGCATCTATTGGCCTGAATACATAATATGCATTGTCTTCACCATTGAAATCAGGCTCTAAACCAATGCGTGGATTCAATACTTTGGATTGAGTTCGTCCGGGAAGCATGACACCTGTTGAGTCATTTACTTGTAATCCAATGGACAAACCAATATTTGAAGTGTCAGGACGCAATCCATTTTGTGCAATATCAAAAGTGAATGTTGAATGATCGATTACATAGATAAAATTTGATGATTCCTCTAGCATGACCGACCAATTACAAATCGATGCTTTGTTTTTATCTTCATGTAGAAATGAAAATCCAGTAAAGGAAATCCAGAATTGTCGATTTGGTGTGAATCCATACATACGAGTTCTGATCATTGGTGTTCGCGCACTTGGATTCAACATGATGGATGCTTGATTCACCTTTGAGAATAAACCCAACAAATACAATGCAGAATTGGGTGCGCCATTCTTGGGAAGTGAAATCGTTGTATCGCTTGGAAGTTGTTCGATTGTCGTATCAAATGTGATGATCCCATTATTTGAGATTTTAACAGCATTCTTTTGTTGTTTATTAAACCAAAAAGGAAATGGGAGTGCTATGGTTGAGACCCATTTTGGAATGGAATCTGAAGAATTATAGGCAATCGTCCAACCCTGACCGGGCATTGGATTTTGTATATCATCATTCCGATGAAATCCATTGGGATTTCCGGATCCGGAAGGATAAGCGAGAGGAATATATTGTGCATTGAGTTTCGGTAAAGACAAGCATAATGCCGAAATCAAGATGAAGAGATATTTCATGAATGTCTGCAATTAGTGTTCACACAACTGCAAACTTAGACAAGTGAACGCGAAGAGCCAAGCATCTATGCTGATAAAGTCTTGGAATTCAATCGGAAGAGTTCCAAAAGGATCTTATTTCTGATAGTGGTATATGCTTGTCGTTCATGGTCTTTGTCGGGATACTTTGAATCAGGATCTTCAAAGGGCAGATGAATGCGATGCTTGACTTTACCCATGAATGTTGGACAGGATTCTTTAGCTCCATCACATACAGTAAGCACATAATCCCAGCGTTCTTTCTTGTAAATGTCAACATTGACAGGAATATGATGAGAGATATCAATGCCGAGATCTTTCATAACTTCAATTGCCATGGGTTTCACTCGTTTTGCGGGAGCTGTTCCCGCAGAATGAACATCCAGTTCCGGATTTAGACATTGCAATATCCCATGAGCCATTTGACTCCTTGCGCTATTTCCCGTGCAGAGTATCAGAATTTTCATAAAGAATAGAACCTGTGTTTAAAGAATTGAGACAACCTTACGAGCAAAATCAAAGCCGGGACTTCAATAAGTGGGCCAATCACTCCAACAAATGCTTGAGGAGATTGTATGCCAAAGAGTGCAATCGAAACTGCAATTGCCAATTCAAAATTATTTCCTGTGGCAGTGAATGATATTGCCGCATTTTTGTCATAGGGCACATTCATTGACTTTGAGATAAAGAAACTCAGCAAAAACATAATCATGAAGTAGATCAAAAGCGGAATGGCAATTGTCATCACTTCCATGGGTAATTGCATGATTGATTCACCCTTCACTGAAAACATGATGATGATGGTAAACAGTAAAGCATATAAAGTTATTGGTGAAATCAATGGAATGAAAGTTCTTTGATACCAGTCTTGCCCTTTAAACTTTGGCAAAATAGTGCTGGATAGATAACCAAGCGCAAATGGTATTCCCAGATAGATGATTACGCTATAGGCAATATCTGAAAATGGTATTGATATGATTGAAGATTGCAAACCAAACCAAGATGGAATGATACCGATAAAAAACCATGCATATGTGCTATATGTCAGCAATTGAAAAATGCTATTGAATGCAACAAGCAATGCGCCATATTCTCTATTTCCACCAGCAAGATCATTCCATACAATCACCATTGCGATGCACCTGGCAAGACCAATGAGAATCAAGCCCATCATATATTCGGGTTTGTCGGGTAGAAAAAGCATTGCCAAAGCAGACATCAATATCGGACCAATAATCCAATTCAAAAGCAATGAAAGTGTGATGCTTTTTCGATCTTTGAATATTTCCGGCAATGCCTGATACTTGACTTTTGCCAAAGGAGGATACATCATGAGTATCAATCCAATGGCAATCAGCATATTGGTTGAACCAATGGAAAATGCATCAATCAATTGAGGTAATTGTGGAATGATATTTCCGAGTGTGATGCCAAGAAACATCGCCAAGAAAATCCACAATGTCAAATATCTGTCGAGAAAAGAAAGTCTAACTTGCATGAGTATTTATTGGCAATAATCATTTACAAAAAATGCCGATACAAGAAATCCTGTACCGGCATTGTTCTGTGTGTGTGCATTAGCGGATGACGCTAATGGTTTCTGTGCGGACACCTTGATCGGTGATGATTTGCATATAATACATTCCTGATGCAATATCTTGGGTATCTATGAAGAATTCATAGATACCTGGTTCCTGAGATTGATTGCCAATGATAGTGGCATTCAAAGATCCGGATGCATTGTAGAGGCGAATGCTTACATGCGATGTCTGCGTAATTTCATAACGAACTCTGACTCTGTCTATCGCGGGATTTGGCGTGACATTAAGTGATAAACCACCTTTTACAGATCCCTCATCCACTGAAGATGGATTTTGAGCTTTATAGTCAGTGTTGATTGGATCATAATTTGCCCATGGCAAATCCCATCTTTGCAAGCCCATTGCACCACGATATGTCACTTTTTCAAAATAGGCATCATCAATTGCAACAATGCCATTCTTTGTGAATGAAGCTGTACCAAGAAGTGGTGATCCTGATTTTGGAACAGGATTAAATGTGACATCTTCAGCAAATGCATTTTCAAGCATTGCATTATTTGGCGTTGAGCGATCAAGTACATTGCCAAATTCAGGTTTTGCAATCCAATTTGCATCTATGCCGGCAGGAGGGGTTCCACCTGCTAGATTGAGTCCTGTTCCTTTGACGCCATACCAACTATTGTTTCTGATTTGCAATGAGTCTGCAAGTGCAGCACTCATTGTTGGTACTTGTGCTATCTCAATTCCGCGTGGCCAACCTGCAAATACTGAATTGAAGATTGATTGACGAGAATTTCTTCTGATTTGTGCTGCTGCACCAAAGCGTGCATTTGGAGAATTAGCTGTATCTGCCAATGGACCAATTGCTGTTATGTTTGAAAATATTGCACTTGTATTTGGTTGATTATATGTTGCAGTTGCATCATTGTCTGATTCAAATGCTTGTGATGTTGATTGATCAGCTCTTGATTTGAATCGTTGTGATACTCCAAATTGAATGCGACCACTAAAACCATTGTCTGTATCAAAATCATCATCGAGTGTAGCTGTTGCAATCAGATATTTACCATCAACAGATCCACCAAACCATTCGAATGCATCATCATTGGAATAACTTACTTGTATGCGTTCGAATGTTGTACCACGTCCAACACCACCCAAAGTGATACCATTCAATTCTTGATTCGGTTGAAGTGCAATTCCACCAAATTCTACGCGAACATATTGCAATGATCCACTATTGTCATTGTCATCTGTTCCACCACGAAGAGGAAGAGTCCTCCCCAATCTCCCGCGCGGCGCTGACCTGGAGGTGCGGATGATGTCATCACGATTGGTAAAGTAGGTGTACCATTTGCAATGATTTTTGCACCACGATTGATAATGAGCGCTGAATTATTTCCAACAGAATCACCCAAGATGATTGTACCGGGTTCGATTGTCAAGATTGCAGGTTCAACAACATGTACATAACCGCGAAGACCATAGATTTTGGTATTTGACAATTTCAGACTCGAAGAAATTGTACCTGTTAATACTGAATCTACTTTTGATGCAGATGGACGATCGATGGTAAATGGATTGGTTGTTACAGCAGTCACTGTTGTATCAGCAATCAAGACCATTCTCAAGTATCCACTCGTTGTTGGAATTGCAGGTGCGCGGAAACCGCCAACGAATTTTCCTCTTTTGACTGTTGAGCTAGCATTGCTATCCAATACATTTGTTGCACCAATCAAATCAGTCCATGGACCTGATGATGATGTTCCGAATTGGAATTTATAGCGAGAACCTAACGCGGACGCAGTTGTGTCCCATGTAATGTCATAAGAAGAACCTGCGCGATAATTTTCATTTGCTTTACCACCAGGACTTAACATTGTAAGCGGTGCTTTAGGTGTTTGAGCTTTGTAATTTGTATTTACCGGATCATAATTTGCCCAGGGTAAATCCCAGCGTTGGGCACCAAATGCCCCTTTATAGGTCACTTTTTCAAAGAATGCATCATCAATTCCAACGATCCCATTCTTTGTGAAAGATGCGCCTGTTAAAACTGGAGATCCTGTTTTTGGTAATGCATTGAATGTAGCATCTTCTGAAAATGGATTTTCTAGTGAAGCTCCATTTGCATTGTCTTTATCAATTGTATTTCCAAATTCTGGCTTTGTAATCCAGTTAGCATCAAATCCAGCTGGTGCTGTACCACCTGCAGTATTCATCCATGTGTTCTTTACACCAAACCACATATTATTACGAATTTGGAATGTATCAGCAAGTGCAGCATTCATAGTTGGTACTTGAGCAATCTCAATACCTCTTGGCCATCCCATGAACACAGAATTAAAAATTGATTGGCGTGAATTTCTTCTGATTTGAACAGCTGCACCAAATCGAGCATTTGGTGTAGTTGTTATATCAGACAAAGGTCCGATAGCTGTAACATTTGAGAAAATTGCACTTGTATTTGGACTATTATAAGTTGCAGTTGCATCATTATCTGATTCAAATGCTTGCGATGTTGATTGATCTGCTCTTGCTTTAAAGCGTTGGGAAACTGCAAACTGTATTTTTCCGCTAAAACCATTATCAGTGTCAAAATCATCATCCAATGAATTAACAACAATCAAACGTTTTGCATTTACATTTCCACCGAACCATTCAATTCCATCATCATTTGCATAGGATACTTGAACATTCTCAATGGTCGTACCACTTCCAACACCACCGAGAGTCAAGCCATTCAATTCTTGATTTGGTTGAAGTGCGATGCCACCAAATTCGACGCGTACATAACGAAGAATACCGCTATTGTCATCATCAAATGCACCACCATAATACCATTTGGTTTTGTCATTTGCATTTGCGACGCCACCTTCTTGGGCGGCTTCGAAACCTGGATTATTGATCTTAGCTCTTCCATAAATCAATAAACCACCCCAATCACCTGAACGACGTTGACCTGCCGGAGCAGAAGATGTAAAGACGATAGGTAATGTTGGTGTACCATTTGCAATAATTTTCGCACCTCGATTGATGATGAGTGCCGAATTATTTCCAACTGTATCTCCAACAATCACTGTTCCTGGTTGAATTGTCAATGTTGCTGGTGATACTACATGCACAAATCCACGAAGACCATAGATTTTTGTATTTGAAAGATATACATTCGATGTAATTGTACCTGTAAGAACTGAGTCAACAGTAGTTGGTAATGGCCTTTCTACTGAAATCGGATTATTTGAAACGCCTGCAAGATTTGTATCCGCAAGGTTGATCATTCTGATATAGAGACTTGTTGTTTGTATAGATGGAACACGGAATCCACCAACAAAGAGACCACGCTTTACCGTAGAACTTACATTACTATCTTTTACGCTTGTTGCACCTGCAAGATCAGTCCAAGGACCAGTTTTACTTGTACCATATTGGAATTTATATGTTGCACCAAGAGTAGTTGTGGTGGTATCCCATTTCAAATCATAAGAAATACCTGCACGATATACTTCACCTGCTGCTCCACCCGGTGTTGTGATAAACGGCTTAGGTGGTTCTTGTGCTTTATATGTTGTATTGATTGGATCATAATTTGCCCATGG
>RGCF01000088.1 GCA_009919265.1 Bacteroidota bacterium
TGTTGCAGCTGGTGCTGAATTATCAAAAGCGGAGATTGAATTGTCAGTAGCTCAACAACAATATCAATCAGATGCTCCAGCAATTGCATTATTGCAGAAAAAGGTATCATCACTTCGAACACAATATTCTAAAGTACAAAATGGTGGAGTAGCAAGCGATGCATTCTCTATACCATTTTCTAGACTTCCAGCACTTTCAAAGACATATGTCATGATGCTCCGTGATATCAAAATCATGGAACAAATCAATGCATATCTGCAATCTCAAAGAACACAAGAATATATTCAAGAAATCCGTGATGTCCCGGCAATACAGATCATCGAAGCTGGTGTGCCTGCGCGAAAACAACAATCACCAAAACGATTGGTCTTTGCATTGTTGACCATGTTTGCAGGGTTGATCATGACATTCGGATATCGTATTTTTCAAGCTATACAACATTTTCATGAGGTGCCTCCTTCGGGAGGAGAATAGGGAAATCCGTGAAAATCGGATACTGTGGCGCAACTGTGTACCATCCAGAATGGTCAGTCAGGAGACCTGCCTCATGTTTTTACATCACTGTCTTTACGACAACATTCGCGCTCTACGAATGAGATGGAATTCAGCATCGCAACCATGGCTTGTATTGAAGTGCAAGTATGTTTGCAATGAACAACTCCTATCTTTCGGGGCGATTTCATAAGGAGTCTTTATGAAAAAAGCCGCCTATCTTTTTGCCTTATTCTTTTCTCAATATGTTCTGTTTGCAAAAGAACCTCAGTTCTTAAAAACAGGATTGCAACCATTGGCAATTCATCACGTTTCTGATACAGTGCATGTATTCTGCAATGGGAATGATATTGATTTTGATGGAATATGTGAACCGGGAGATGGTGAAAAACCTGCTATGTGGTTGACATATAATGCAAACACGTATGAGCTTCTAAACTATAAAATTATGGATGGTTATTTTGATATTCCATTCAGACCTGGTCTCTCTTCTACAAGACTCTATTTACCTCGACGAAATACCATTGAAATGTATGAATTGTCATCACAAACTTTGATTGACTCTTCACTGTTCACATTGCCAAATCCATCATCCAATATAACAGCAATACATGTAGTGACAACGAAAGTTTCTGGTAGAGAGGTGGACATGGCTTTGGCACTTTCGCATAAGACTTCATTTACTGAACAAGGATATATGTCTTTGTATAGTCTTATAACCAGACAACCACTTTTCCAAACCCAGGTTGGAATCAATCCTCAAATGATTCGCTCATATTATAATCTTCAATCTCAACTTGAATTTGCCATTTTATGCGAAGGAACATTTGGAGGTAAAAATTCTTCATTACAGATTGTCAATATATCAGATACCACAAAAGCAATGATATATGGACTTGGTGATACCGGTAATTACTTTTTGATTCAAGATCAGCTTGCTTTGACTGTCATGAATGGTTCGCATGAAATTATTCCTGTTAATCTTGCAACAAAAACCACATTACCTGCCATTTCTGTTGGAACTTCAGGATATGATGGCCCAAGAGAGATAATTGTAGATTCTCTGAAAAGCTTGGTATATGTTTCAACATATGCATCTGATGTAAGAATTGGATCTTTCCTTGATGGAAGTGTCATTGGAACATTGAATCCAAATGGGAAGCCTGAAGGCATGGCATTGATTAATAATTCATTATGGGTTTGTAATGCATTTAAGTCAGGTGATTATGCTCCTGATACAACAATTGCTATTTTTCCTCTTGACGAAAGTACTTCAGTGCATGCGGATCTGAATCATAGGACCGGTGAAGCAATAAGTATCAATGGGAATATATATAGGTTCGACCCGGATACCCATGGTGAACAAGTACAGTACAATGTCATCAATACTAAGGGTATGACAGTCCTTCGTGGTTCTGTTGACAGTAATACTCCACAGATCTCTTTTGAGGGATTACCCATTGGTTTATATGTGGTTACGATTGAATCTCCGGATTATTCCTTTAGCAAGCTTGTATTGTTCAGACCATGACCTTTTTGGCTTGCGAACTTTCTCTCTAAAAAGGGAAGAATTATGGTATTTTTGCACATCATTCATTTCTTTTCGGATTGATGATGGATTTGTACTTTTTACGACATACGACCGTAGCCATTGATAATGATGTTTGTTATGGCCAAACCGAAATACCTGTAGCATCAAGCTTTTTACAGGAAGCATCCGATACCATGAAGTTGGTTCCGGATAAACAACATGCTGTATACTTTTCAAGTCCGACAAGACGATGTATTCAATTAGCTGAGTTTATCAGCAAAAGGCCTGCAATGCAGGATCCGAGATTAGCTGATTTAAATTTTGGTTCATGGGAGCGTAAAAAGTGGAGTGAGATAGATGAACAAGAATTAGATTCTTGGATGAATGATGTCATATATCAAAAGCCTCCTGATGGTGAATCATATGAACAAATGATGTTGAGAGTAAAAGATTTCTTTGAAGAAGTCATAACAAAAAATTATAAAACTGTTGTTATTTCAACTCATGCTAGCATTGTGAGGGCAATCCTCTCTTATGTACTAGAGATCCCATATCAAAGAACATTCGATATGCAAATTGCATTTGGTAGCATAACAAAAATTAGTGTTGATGGACAATCAATAACAGTCGAATATATCAATAGGGTATAGTGCAGTATGTCTTTGCAGAGTTTTTACGATGATTTTGCCGAAGAATTTGTTTCTTCAGAATCCAGACAATCCAATTCAATGTCTGATTGGCTTTTGATCATGGTAACCACATTGCTTTTCGCGATGGGTTTGATTTCGATTTACAGCGCTACATATGAAGCGGGAATGAGTGAATATTTTACCAAGCAACTATTGTTCGGTGTAGTTGGTGCCGGTATCATGCTCACAATTATGTTCATGCCAGAGCGATGGCTTTTTGACTATGCATATATCCTCTACGGTTTGGCAATGCTTTTGCTTATAGCCGTGATTGTTGTTGGTAAAACTGTGTATGGTTCAAAAAGTTGGCTGACTATAGGCCCTTTAACATTCCAACCATCTGAACTTGGGAAAATAGCCACATTGCTTGCGGTGGCTCGATCTATTTCTGCCAGGGGACGAGACCTCAGTACGTGGAGCGATCTCATCATACCTATCATTCTCTTTGCTTTTCCAATAACGTTGATTATGCTTGAACCTGATTTTGGTAGTGCTTCTGTATATGGAGTGACATTTCTTGGAATCATGTTTTGGTCCGGTGCAAGCATCATTTTGATTGCATTTCTGGTAGGCGCCCCGATTTCTGTTATCATGGGGTTCATTGGAAGGGAATGGGTATTTCTATCGAGTATATGCTTTGGTTCAATTCCGATGATACTCAAAAGAGATTTGATGAAAACATTGGCACTGCTCTTATTTTTCATTGGAATCGGGTTTTCATCTCGATATGTATATGGTGTGTTAAAACCCCATCAACAAAGTCGAATTCAAACATTCTTGAATCCTGACAATGATCCAAGAGGACGAGGATATCATGTAATACAATCAATCATGGCAGTCGGAAGCGGTGGATTGACCGGCAAAGGATTTCTGCATGGCACTCAAACACAATTACGATATATTCCAAAACAATGGACTGATTTCATCTTTTGTGTGCCAACAGAAGAATTTGGTTTTGTAGGTGGTGTGATTGTTATTGGATTATTGACAATACTCATCATGCAATGTTTTTCAATTGCTCGACAATCAGGGAATGCATTTGGATCTTTACTTAGTGCCTCAATTGGGATCATCTTCTTTTATCATGCTACAGTCAATATTGGGATGGCGATAGGCGCATTTCCTGTTATGGGTATTCCATTACCTTTTCTCAGTGCCGGTGGTTCATCACTTGTAATGAACATGGCATCAGTAGGCATTGTGTTAAATGTTTATAGAAATAGAAGAAAGGTTGGAAGAGTAAAAATGTGATGATTAGTCTCTCTCATTTCCAATGATTTTACTCTTAATACCGGGTATCAAAGGGGGTGAAATACTGAAATGTCGAATACCCATTCGAATCAATTGATTGGTTGCATCCGGAAAGCCTGCAATCTCCCCACAAATTGAAATTTCTTTATGTGCAGCAGTGCAAGTCCGCACAATATTCTTGATAAAACGAAAAACCGAAGGGTGAAAGATATCATAAAGTTCCGCTACATGCTCATTGATGCGATCAGCGGCAAGTAAATATTGGGTGAGATCATTTGATCCAATGCTGAAGAAATCACAGTGCTTAAGATAAGAGCGGATTTCTAATCCTACTGCGGGTGTTTCAATCATGATACCAAATGGCATGAATGGGTCAACTTTGACACCTTCCGCATATAATTCTTCTCTACATTCATTCATTAGTTCTCTTGCTTGTATCACTTCCGATACATTCGTTATCATTGGAAGCATTAACTTGACATTCTTAGCTTCTGAGGCTCGTAAAACTGCGCGCATTTGCGTTTTAAACACATCTTTTCTTTTAAGTAAATATCGAATTCCACGAACTCCAAGTGCAGGATTTGCTTCATTGGGGAGTCCTTCAGCAAATTTGTCAGATCCAATGTCAAATGCTCGAATCGTACAAGATTCCGGATACACTTTTTGAGCACAAGATGCATACCATTCGAATTGTGATTGCTCATCTGGGATTCTCCCATATCGAGCAATTTGAAACTCTGTTCTTAATAAACCGATACCTTTTGCCCCATACTGTATTGCTTCATTTATGTCGCCAATTGAATCGATGTTTGCACGTATTGTGATATGAGTCCCTTTTTTGGTTAATGACTCCATACCTGCAAGTAAGCCCAATTCTTCTCTGTGTTTAGATTCCCTTTCGGTTTTCTTACGATATGCATGTTTCGTTTTGGTACTTGGATTGATGATCACAATACCATCATTTCCATCAACAATGATTGTTTCACCAGTTTTGATCTTATGAACAATATCATTGATTCCAATAACCGATGTCATAGAGATGGATCTGGCAAGTATCGACGCATGTGAAGCAATGCCACCTATCTCAGTGACAAAGGCTTTACATTGCTCTTGTTTAAATGTCATGATATCCGTTGGTGTGATGGAAGTGGAAATCACGATGCTTTGTTCATCTACTTTATGACTAATTGTTCTTTTACGAAGTGCTGAAAGTAATTGAGAACTTACATGATCAAAATCGACAGCCCTTTCACTTAAGACAGGGTCTTTTGCCAATAGAAAAAATTGTTTTTGTGCATTGAAATTGTGAAAGATTGCATTCTCAGCGGTATATCCTTCTTGAATCTTATTCCGAATTGCTTCATGCATGAAGGAATCTGTGAGGATCATGGAATATGTCTCTAGAATATGAGACATCGAAGGGAACTCATGTTTGCTAATATTGATAATGTGATTGAATTGTTGTTCACTTTTTTCAACTGCTTGAGCAAAGCGCTCAAGTTCATGAGGAATTTGACTGATTTCAATATGTTCCTCATAATCACTTATCAAGTCATTGTGAATGACTATCGCCTTACCGAAAACAATCCCCCTGGAAGCCGGTATACCATGATATCGACGCTCCTTATCACTTTCACTATGTCCCAAACTATGCGGCACAATCATTCCATGAATAATAACACATCATTGTAAAAACCGAAGTGTTTGCACACCATGTTCGGTTCGAATGGTGACAATATACATACCAGTCGTGAGGTGTGGAAGTTTGATTTCTTTCATTTCGCCCGGTTGCATAGAAGCATTGAATGCATATACCTGACTGCCTCTTATATCATGAATTGTCAATGACATAGTTGAATATTCGCTTGTAAAGATTGAAACATACGAATCTTCCCCAAACTCACGGATTTCTGCTGATATAGGTGATTTCTTTTGCTCGTCAACAGATAGATATACTCCAGAAGCAGTATCTACCTCGACGAGAACATCAGATTTTGGATCAATAATTGCTTTTTTCAAAGCAGATGGGAGTAAGACAATATCTTCAAGAATTGATGACTTCATGATAGATGAATACAGAACTGTGTCTTTTTCACCAATGAAAGAAATAGTAATTGGAATATGAAAGACATCCGGAATATCATTGCCATTTTGCGTTTGTTGAATAACAAAGTGAACATATTTTTCTCCTTTGCTATTGATATCCTCTCGTAAGGTCGCAAACTTTACTTTTGGATGTCCGCGTTTCATCAGCCACTGGTCAAAGAAAATATCATAATTGATAACAGGATTTGGCGCTAATGTTTTGAAGGTTTGTTTCAACATATCAGTGCTTGCATTTCCGTATGCATATGTTTTGAGATAGTGTCTCAAAACAGAATAACAGGTTGAATCACCGAGCATTGTTCTGAGCATGTGATATACCCAACTAGCTTTTGCATAGGTTGTGGCATAGTTAAACACATTTTCAATTGGAATGCCAAAGATTGGTGGTTGGAGATTCCCGGAATTAATTCTGAAATAATCATTTCTTTTTGATCTCATCATAGAAATATATTCTTGATAACCACCCCAGGTTTCATACCATAGTGCTTCCCCCCAGGTTCCTGCTCCTTCATTGAGCCATAATTCTCCCCATGTTTCACATGTAACTAAATCACCAAACCATTGGTGCATTACTTCATGGGCTAGGCCATTAGCTGACCTACTCCGTAGCCATGTCCTATTAATAGTAGTCATTCGTTGATGTTCCATACCTCCGGCCCAAAAAGGCTGCGCAGCCGTATGCCCATAGGTTTTGAAGGGGAATGGACCAAAAAAGGGTATATATCCCGAAATCATGGATGGAGTAAAGCTCAATGCATATGTTGCATTGTATTCACTACCATCAGTTTTTGTTCCATCAAAATCTTTTTTCCAAACATAATTATATATGGGAATTGAATCATTTGAATTTGGAATCTTAGCCCATAAAGTAAAGTCGACAAATTTTGATGCATTGACAACCATCAAATATGTAGGTATCAATGTTGTATCATAAAATGTATAATCGCGAAAGGTTTGTTTACCAAGTTCTGTCCCGATTTGCAATGAAATTACATCTCCATTTGAAGTTACTCTAATATTTTCCTTATCTGAAAGAGAAGAATCATATGGAACCCGTACTGTTATGCGGGCTCGAGCTTTGTCATCGGGTCTATCATTACAAGGCATCCAATACCTCGCATCCTCGGGTTGACTCATCACATAAGCAAGATCTTCTTCAACAAAGTTCGAATCTAAACCTTGGTATTTTTTTACAAACATCCCTTTGGGATAATAGTAAAAACCATCTTTTGCATCGCCAATATATGTATACCAAATATCTACTGAATAAGTGTCAATCGGAATTGTGTTTGCTAATGTTATACTCCAAAAGCCATTCTCTGGTTGTTTTATGGATGTATTGGGAAGAAATGAATTATTGAATTTAACTGAATCAATCTTCATTGATCTGGCATTCAATGTAATGACATTCATTGCCTTGAGGGTCTTAATCGTTAGAGAATTCCTTCCTGAATATGTATATGTTGGGAGTACTGTGTCGAAGGTTGCAAATGGTAATCGCCAATCCATAAATACATCATAGGAGAGAACATCTATCTCAGAAGGACTTGCCAAAATATGCTCTTGTTTTTGTACGCTAGCTTGCCTAGACCTTAAACATGTTTCATATTTTGTTTCCTCTGCATTAGGAGATACTATGGAAGGAACATGCTGAGAGAAGGTAATATATGCACCACAAAGTACGATGAGTAAGTGTAGTATGATTTTGTTCATGTGTAACTCAAATTAATCAACAATTTCAGCTTCTATTTCGGTGACTCCGAATTTGATCAAGTCCAATTCCTCTGCAGCAGATTTTGAAAGATCCAACACTCTATCAGGATGGAATGGGCCGCGATCATTAATGCGTACAATCACTGACAATCGATTTCGTACATTTGTTACACGCAACACAGTTCCAAAAGGAAGCGTCCTATGTGCAGCAGTCATTGCAGTTTCATCATAAATTTCACCATTAGCAGTTTTTCTTCCATTGAATTCAGATCCATAATAGGATGCTTTTCCTTTGATTGGAATTGCAATAGTGTCTTTAATGTTTGAATGTGAAGTGGAGTCATCTACTTTACATGTATCAACACATTTTAGTTCGGGAATTTGCATTGCTTGAACAATGAAGCAAGCAGCAAAAAACATGCATAGGGATGTCAACCATGATATATGTTTATACATCGCCTTCTCCTTGTGAAAGGAATATTGTTGAAATAAGTTCTTTTACTGTTCCAAGATCGCTAAATGGTATGATGTCTTGACCAATGATCTGATATTCTTCATGTCCTTTACCGGCAATGAGAATAACCTCTCGATCTTCTGAAAATGTAAGCGCATGCTTGATTGCATCATGACGATTGCTAATACTTGTTACTTTATCAAGTAAGTTCTTTTCTATACCGGAAAGAATATCTTGAATAATTGTTTCGGATGGCTCGTTTCTTGGATTGTCATCAGTAATAATAACTTTGTCTGCAACTTCAGCAGCTATTTTCCCCATAACGGGCCTTTTGGCGGTATCTCGAACACCACCACAACCGAATACAACGGTAAGACGTCCTTTGCCAGTGATATTTAATAGTGCTCGGCATGTTGAAAGTGATTTTTCCAATGCATCTGGTGTATGAGCATAATCAACAAGTACAAGTGCACCATTTGGCAAGCGTATTCTTTGCATTCTCCCTGGTGCACCTTCGCAACTTTTCAATGCATGTTGAATATTATTGTCATCAATTCCTATGAGATGTGCCAATGAAGCAGCTATCGCTGTATTCTCAACATTGAACTTTCCAATGAGTGGAGAGACAATATGCAATTCACCATGTTGGAACTCTGGTATATCGCCTCCAAAACTCAATCGATATGAAGATCCTGAAAGCGAATGATTTTCTTGATCTATGGTGATATCAAACGCATTCGATCTTCCTACTCTATATTTATCTTTTGCCTTTGTATCGCTGAGCATTAAATATGAATATGGTGAATCACCAATGACAATCGCTATTGCCTCTTTCGGCAATATGTCAAACAATTGTTTTTTAGCTTGGGCATAGCGCTCCATTGATCCATGAAAATCTAAATGGTCATGTGTAAGATTTGTAAATAGAGCTCCGGCAAATCGAATACCTTCAACTCTATGCAAAGCCAAAGCATGTGAGCTGACTTCCATGACAACATTTTTAATTCCTCTTCTTACCATCATGGAGAGCAATTGACACAAGTGAGGAGATTCCGGTGTGGTATGTGTTGCTGCAATGCGTTCATCACCAATATAATTTCCTGTAGTTCCAATCAAACCCGTTGGTTCACCCAATGCATCAAAAATTGCTTTTAACAAAAATGAAGTAGATGTTTTTCCATTAGTTCCAGTAATTCCAAAAATTCTCAATTGATGTGATGGATTATCGTAGAATGCATTCGACACTCTTGACAATGCAATTCTTGCATCAGGTACGCCAATGATGGTAATGTCATCCGGTGCAATGAAATCCGGCGCATCCGTGATAATCGTTTTTGCTCCTCTGGCAATGGCATCATGTATATATGCATTGCCATCTGTAGGAGGATTTGTGCTACCCGGGATAGCAACATACATTGAAAATTCCTGACAGCTTCTACTGTCATACTCAATCGAGCTCACAGGTTTTTCAGTGGTTCCTTTTACTGTGAAACCATTTAAAGCTGATAATAAATGAGAAAGGTTTTTCATGAATTTATAGAAGGTGAAGTGTCATATCAATATGAGGAATACCATCCAAATCATAAGGATCTGCTTTGCATATAAAGCCAAAGGACTCATAAAATAGTTGTAAATACTGCTGAGCAGCAATCTCAATTCTTAGTGGTGTATACAGTTGTTTTGCAATATCAATGGACTGTTGTACTAATTCCTTTCCTAGGCCTTTTCCTCTTGCCAATCTATGAACAATGATACGGCCAAGTTTGATATATTCATCAGTAGTACCCGGGATAATCCTAGCATATGCTATCATTTGTTTGTCTTGGTATAACCATACATGATGAGAAGAGAGATCAATATCATCTATATCGTTATACAAGCATTCTTGTTCGAGAATAAATACCTCTTCTCGTAATTTGAGTATATCATACAAAGTATGAATATCTAGTTCATTAAAAGCCTTGCATTCCCACTGTGCATTCATCATGAATTCTCCTTCATTGTGGGAATGAATGCAACATGATATCTTGAATCTGCCATAGCAGGGTCTATTGACTGACCATTCAAAAACATATGATATCCCAATTCTGCAATATAGGTGGGATGTGAATGGGTAAACTCAGGATACTGTTGTTTAGTGGAATCTTGCGGAAAATCTCCAATGATGATATTAGATTGTTCAACGAATGAGGGTAGTTCATGTTGGGAAACTAATGAAATGTCTGATGTATGTGCACTACCAATATCAACTGTTTGGACAAACCACGAATCTCCATGAGATTTCATGATGATGGAAATCTTGCTTTGTGAATGCTGTGCATATCGCTTTACAAAACTATGAATCATTGCATCGAATGTTGGAACTGATAGTAAGGTTGTACTTCTATCAGCACACCAACCTTTAGCAAGAGCCATTCCAATTCGTACTCCAGTAAAACTACCAGGACCTTCTGACACTGCAATGGCTTTGATGTTTTGTGTGGTTGTTCTGGTATCGAGTATTGCTTGTTGAATCATATCTGCGAGCATTGCATCATGCATATTAGGCTGATCAAGTACTGATGTATGTTCAATCGAACCTGTAGTCAGATTAAGCAAAGCGACTCCGCACCATTGTCCAACAGTATCAATTGCTAGCAAATATGGAGGTGATTGATTCATCGTATTGAAAACTCATCGCGAAGAATTGTTTCAATCAATTGTATTGCTTGATCATTCACATTCAGTAGATGCAAAGGCATATGAAGAAAAACCATAGTATTCTCGTCATCTTTTACACCAAGTATGGGAGTTCCTTGCCAT
>RGCF01000089.1 GCA_009919265.1 Bacteroidota bacterium
ACACTTGGTGTAACCGGTGCAACAACACTCGGAACATTAGGTGCAGGTGCATCAACATTGAACTCAGCAACCATTACAAACAATGCATCAGTTGGTGGAACACTTAATGTAACTGGTGGAACTACACTTGCAGGTTTGAATGCAGGAGCTTCAACACTTGGTGCAACAAATGCAGCATCATTGACAACTGGAACTGCAACAATTACTGGTGGTACTATCAATAGTACAGTAATTGGAGGAGCAACACTACAAACAATGCTTCAGTTGGTGGTAATGCTACTGTTACAGGTACACTTGGTGTAACCGGTGCAACAACACTCGGAACATTAGGTGCAGGTGCATCAACCTTGAACTCAGCAACCATTACAAACAATGCATCAGTTGGTGGAACACTTGGTGTAACCGGACTTGCAACAATGAACGGTGGTGCAACAATTAATGGTGTTATCTTGACAGCAAATCAAGGTGCTACAATTGGTCAAGGCTTGTCAGTAACTTCTGGTAATACTTCACTCAGTGGTGGTACTGTTAGCATGACAGGTACAACTAATACTATTACAGGTGCTACAAATATCAATACAACAGGTACTGATATAACAACAATTGGTAATGGTACAAGTGCAACAACAGTTGCTGGTACACTCGGTGTAACCGGTTCATTGACTGCAAGCAATGGTCTTACAGTATCAAGTGGTAATGTTACATTAACTACAGGAAACGTTAATGCAACTGCCGGTACTGTAACCGGTAGTACAATTAGATTTGGTAACCTTGTAGGTAGTGTTGCTAGTTGTGCAACCAACGCTCTTGTTTCAGCTGCCATTACTGCTGGTAATACTGTAATTAATTACACCTCTGGAGCCGACGATTTGGATCCAACAGTTTGGGCAGGTGTAGGTACTGATGGCCAAGTTATATTCATTCGTGCAGCAAATTTTGCTCAATCCACCCCTGACATTCAGTTAGATAAGATTTCTACTTTTGTTAGAATCGGTGGTTCTTGGTATCAAACATCAAATTGATGCGCACCAAGAATGTTTAATAAAAGCGACCACTTCGGTGGTCGCTTTTTTTATTTGTGCACCATGCAAACACATGGTAAATTGCCTAAGCACTAGGGGATTCCTTTCACAATTTTTAGCACCATCATGAAATATGTTCTTTTGTTCATTGCCTGCTTCTGCAGTTGCTTTCAGTTTGCTCATGCACAATTTGTTCAGCAATGGCAAAGCATGTCATCCATGTATGCAGTCAATGCAATTACAAGCGTACAACAAACAGTCTATGCCGCAACAAAAGGTGGCATGTTTTCGTATGATATCACTGCAGACACAACACGCTATTGGCGAGTAAGCGATACCACATTGCTTACTTCCACCATAACTGCAATCATGCAAGATCCAAGTACGGGATTATTATGGATTGGTGCTGAAAATGGTGCTATCATGACCTATGATCCCAATACAGAAACATGGACAAGCATTACATCAATTCTCTCTTCACCAATGCAAGGTATTGCTTCCAAACGCATTAATATTTTCGCATTTTACAAAGGCATAGTCTATTGCGCAGGTGATTTTGGCATTGCAACATTTTCAGGAATCATCCCGCAAGATTGGATTAAATCAATTGGAACAATATCCGTAGGAACAAGTATCACATCACTTGTCATCATGCAGGATACACTGTGGGTTGGAACAGAAAAAGGATTGGCCAAAGCTGGCATCAATGCAACATTGCAAGATGTCTCTTCATGGAAAATGGTGTCCACACAACCAGTGAAGTCAATGATAGCGAATAAAGATGCACTCATCATTGCGGAGCAAGACACATTAAAAGCAGTACAGCGTGGCAATATCACAACACTTGATATTGCAGGAAGAATGGGTCTGAATGATGTGTCTATACACAATGATTTACTATACTATGGCAATGCCGAAGGCATCTATGCATTTCCGAGCAATGCAATCATACTTTCAACATCCAATACCGGACATGAACGATTACAAGATGGAACAGTCATCTTGAAAGTATCAAGTGGTGGCTTTGCACATGTAAAATCAGGTGGCATTATCAAGGTCATCCAACCAAATACACCTGCAGGAAGTAAATACAATGCACTTTCTGTTGATTATGCTTCGCGTTTATGGGTGAATATGGATGAGGGCTATGTTGGAGTATATGATAATGGTGAATGGAGCAATGCAAGCAGAAAAGCAATCTTTGGATCAAAAGCATTTGCTAATTCACGATTCAATGCACTCAGACCCATGAGCGATGGTACGATGTGGATTGGTAGTGCTGGGAATGGTTTTGCCATTGGGAGCAAAGCATTTGATACCATTTCATTTTCCATCATGGATGATGAAGCAAGAAAACAACTTGCAATCAATGAAGGTGACTATACAGTTTCCGGAAAAGTTGCTGAGGAAAGAGATGGCTCTGTTTGGATTCCAAGATTGACAACCGGAACAGATGGCGCCCTCATCGTCAAAAAAAATCTCGATGGAACATATAGTCGATATCAAGGAAATGCACGAAGCAAAACATTCACACTTGCAGAAATCGACAATAATAAAACAGTATGGCTTGCCGCACTGAAATCAAATACAGGTGATGGGAATGTCTATTATTTCAATCAAAAAAATACCATCAATGATGAATCAGATGATATCCGCGGTGAGCTCGCCATTGGTGAAGTGAATATCATCAAGCGTGATGCATCAGGATTTATGTGGTTTGGAACAGGTGCAGGATTAAGCGTAATCTATTCTCCTTCTGCAATTCTATCCGGGAGACAACCCAATGTGATTTCTGTTGCAGCAATGCGCGGACAAGTTGTCAATGACATAGCAATTGATGCAATCAACAATAAATGGATTGCCACCGAGAATGGACTCTATGTATTGAGCGAAGATGGATCAGAAATTCTTGCCACATGTACTCAGCGCAATACACTCTTTCAGAGTTCAAAAATCAAAGCCATTGCCATTGACAATAAGCAAGGGATTGTGTATGTAGCAACTGATGAAGGACTGTATAGAGGAACAACATCAATCGTCAATGCATCTCCGGATTATGCTTCCACGAAATGTTATCCGCAGCCATTTTTTCCGGGTATTCAAACAGGTGTCACAATTGATTGCTTGGCGCAAGAAAGCGGCATTTCGATTGTCACACCATCAGGCATGCCAATACGAAGTCTGAAAACCCAAAGTGGACGCATTATATGGGACGGAAAAAACGAATTTGGCGAATATGTGCCAACAGGGGTATATCTCATTATCATGCAATCCGGCAATCAAGATCAATCCGGCATCATAAAATGTGCGGTTGTAAGGAAATAATTGTTTGAACTGGGATTTATGGGATTGTGGTATTGTGGGAATTTTGTCTGAATCCCCATAATCTTGCTAATCCTAAGAATCATGGTTCAGACTTGATAAGACTTTTGGCACGGTTTTCCCTGTCTTCGCATGGCGAAACCTTATTTTTTTTGCAAATTGCAGTAATAAATGGAAGGAATGTAAAGGTTGAAGATAGTTCCAGTCGAAAAACCATTGCAATTGACAAATGATGGGACCCTAGAAATCGTTTTTCTTGGGGTAGGCGGAGCATTTTCTCAAACCTTGTTCAATACAAATTTCCTTATCATCAAGGGGGATGCTCATCTTCTGATCGACTTTGGAACGACTGGTCCATTTTCGCTTCCTTCTTCAACTGGACTTACATTAACCGACATTGGAGCAATTCTTCCAACGCATAGTCATTGCGATCACATTGGTGGTATTGAATCACTTGCATTGTGGAATCGTTATGTGGCAATTCCCCAATTTGGAAAATCAAAAATCAACATGATTATCTCTGAGGAATATGAGCATATTTTGTGGAATCAATCATTGCGTGGTGGAATGGAGCAAAATGAATATTCATCGGAAGGGAAACCTCTTGCGATGCATGATTTTTTTGACATCATCAGACCGAATTGGATTGAGCGTGAGCCACGATTGAAATTAGACATCAATTGGAAGGGAATTCATATTGAGTTATTCGGGACGAATCATGTTCCGGAGCAAGCATCGACTGCATCAAGTGCATTTATCACACATGGTTTACATATTGATGGACGCATCTTTTTCTCAGGCGACACAAAATTTGACATGGATTTATTAAACAGTTATGCAGATCGTTCAGAATATATGTTCCATGATGCATCATTCTTCCCAAATCCCGTACATGCATCATTGGATGAATTGCGTACACTCCCTGCATCAATAAAAGAAAAAATGTTTCTTGTACATTATGGGGATTTGCATGCTGATCAGCATGTAGATGAGTTTTGTGGTTTTGCTCAAAAAGGCATGCGTTATATCTTCGATTAAGCCCCTTTACTTCCCATCATCTTCGAAAGTAAATCACTACTGAATACCATTTGCATTGAAGCTTCCACTTCGATGTTCTTCTTCATTAATACACGCAATTGTTCCTTATCCCACAATAAGCATCGTGTTTCGTCTATGGTGGTTACTGTTGCAGTGGTTAAATTCCCCGAAAGAAAACTCATTTCACCAACGAATTGTCCATTACGAACATAGCTCACGATAGTTCCATCCACTTCAATCTTTGCCAAACCATCAGATATCAATGCCAATTTATCAACGGTTGTGTTTTGATGAATGATTACAAAATCGATTGGTAAATCTTCATATCCGGCAATATCCAACAATTTGCGATAGGCAGTTTTTGGCATATTCTTGAACACTTTTGCATGTAATACCAATTCTTCATCGGTAAATTTTAGATTTCTTCTTTCAAGGTAAAGCATCGTGAATTGCCAGCCATTGACGATGATGTAAAATCCACACCATACAATCTCTGCCCATTCTGGTTTATGCAAATCACGAAAATGATAACCCAGTTCAATATTGAAACCAATGATGATGAAGACACGCAACCAGAGTATGTCTTTGACGATAAAGCCCGCCAAATAGAACAAATTGAAGATACTAGTGAGCAAGAATTCGGTGAGTGAGAATTGGTTTTGCATAGACGCATTAAAAGTACTGGATACATCGCAAAGATACGGATGTTTCTCAAACAGCAAATGATTTCTCCTTTGAAAAACAAGGGATTTTGCTTACTTTGTTTTTATGAAATACTTCATTTGGGCATTCCTTTTCTTCGCTACAGTTCAAGCATGGTCATCAGAGCAATGTTTACTCTATCCTGTGTCATTGGAAGATCGTGTACGCTTGTCTGAGCTAATCGTAGAAGCAGAAATTGTACAAGATTCGGTTTTTGCGATACCATCGCCATATATGATACGCACTGCATATACTTTGCGCATCATTGGCACATTGAAGGGCAATGAAATCAAAACTACAACAATCATTGTAGATGGTGGAAGATTGGGTGATAGAGCATTGATTGTAAGACCTTCAATCACACCTTCGATTGGAGCAAAGGGTGTATTCTTTTTACGGAACATGGGCGATCATCATGAACTCATAGCTGGACCACAAGGAATGATTCATATAGATGATGCCGGTAAAGCGCATGAACCATTTCGTATATATCCATCAATACTTGATGCCATTGAGCGCATAGTTGCATTGACGGGCATACCATATAGACATCAGCCACAACAAATCCGCATTGAAAAAGGTGAAGATATTCTTGCTGCGAGCATCACATCAATCGGTCCAACCACATCAGTAGCAGGTAAAGGTTCCGTGCTCACGATTACAGGTTCAGGATTTGGTGCAAATAGAACAGGCAATGCAAAAGTTGAATTCAAAAATGGAAATGATGGAGGGGCAACTTGGACTGCACCCGCATCAACAGAATATGTCTCATGGTCAGATATTGAGATCAAAGTAATGATCCCAACACTTGCGGGGACCGGACAGATCCGCGTCACTGCCGCAGATAATTCAACTGCAATTTCCGCTCAAACGCTCACCATCGATTATTCACTGCTCAATTCATCGCTCAATCGCATTTGGTTGCGTGGTCAAAATGGAAATGGTGGACATACATTTGTATTCAATAATGGTTTTGGTACAAGTCCAACCGATGCATTCAAGCGCGCTTTGCAAAGCTGGCGTTGCAATACATATGTGAATATTGGTGTAAGTTCAAATACGACTGCTACTGATCAATATGCAAAAGACAATGTAAATGTTGTTTCATTTAATGGGACACTTCCCAATGGCGCATTGGGTGTAACATATAATTGGTATGCTGCTTGTGCTTTTGACCAATGGTACAATGATGAATTCGATATGATTTTTGCGCCAGGTCCTGGAGCTGGTTGGAATTTTGGACCCGGTGCAACATCGGGAAGCAAGTATGATTTTGAAACTGTTGTGCTGCATGAATTGGGTCATGCTGTGCAATTGGGACATGTCATCAATAGCAATTATATCATGCATTATGCACTTGGTCCGAATACTGACAAAAGAGTATTGAATGCAACTTCTGATATTGCAGGTGGAAGTGATGTTGTTGCATTTTCTACAACTACAAAGCCATGTGGTCCTGCTATCATGCAAGCATTGAATGGAAGCAATTGTCAATTGATTGCACCACCTGTTGCTGCATTTTCCGCAACACCGGTTTCTGGTTGTTCTCCATTGCAAGTACAATTCACTGATCAAAGTCAGAATGCTCCAACATCTTTTGCTTGGGACATTGACAATAATGGCACCACTGATTATACAACCCAACATCCATCGCATGTGTACACCAATGCAGGAACATATAGTGTAAAATTGACAGTGACAAGTGGCAGTGGCTCAAATTCATTGACAACGACAAACATGATAACTGTCAATCAAAGTCCGATTGCACAAGGCCGTGGATTATTTACTCCATGTCAAGGAGCACAGCAAGTACTTGGTCCGACAACACCACCTGTTGGTGGTTTGCCACCATATACATATTCTTGGTCACCCACCACCGGACTTAGCAATCCCAATGATTTGAACCCTACATTGAATATTGATTTCACTGCACCAAGAAGTTATGCATTGACCATCACGGATCAGCGAGGATGTTCAATTATCACTCGTGATACATTGACTCCAAATCCTGCATTGATTGTTGCAGCGGGAGCAGATCGTTCTGAATGTGATGGAGCGCAAGTTACATTGGGTGGACAACCAACTGCTGTTGGCGGAACGATGCCTTATACATATGCATGGTCTCCAACAAGCGCAGTAAGTTCTTCTGTCATTCCAAATCCAACAGTCATTGTTCGTCAGTCACAAATGTTTATTTGCACGGTGACAGATGCGAAAGGATGTTCGCAAAGAGATACAATCATGATCACAAAATATCCTGACTTGATTGTCAATGCCGGATATGATAAAACGCTGTGCATGAATGTACAGGACACACTTGGTGGCAAGCCATCGGTGCAAGGTGGAACTCCGCCATATCAATATTTATGGATTCCTTCAACCGGATTGTCGAGTGCAACAATTGCGAATCCAGTTCTTCAAGCACCACAAACCAGAACATATGTATTGCAGGTGACTGATGCGATGGGTTGTATCAAAAAAGACACAATACAAGTGAATGCGATATTGCCTGTAAAGCCAACAATACGGATTGTAAGCGGAAAGCAATTACTCTGTGCAGGCGATAGCATTGTACTTGAAGCAATGGGAGATGTTTCATCATATCGATGGAAAGATGGAACAACCAAAAAAACAATAGTCATTCGAACAACTGACACAATGTATGTTGATGGAACGACATCAAGTGGTTGTAAGATGCGTTCAGATTCCATCACCATTCAAAGCATCACAACACCGAATATGCAGATTATCGGGAACAGTATGCGATGTCCGGGTGAGATAATCACACTTCGTTCTCCATCCGCTGCGCAATTCTCACAAACATGGACAGTCACCGGTGGTGAAATCATCGGACCGAATGATCGAGATTCCGTGAGTATTCGTTTGAATCAGCAAGGCATTGTCATATTGGAAAGAAAGCAAGGTCAGTGCACATTTACTGCAAGTGATACATTGCGAGTATATCCACGATCATCACCGATTATCACCATGATTGGAAAAAAACAATCATGCATTGGAGATACTGTTATTCTTCGTGTTGATGGTGCATTTACAACTATCAAGTGGTCCAATGGATCAAATGGCATTCAGCGCATTACACAAGCAGGATTATATTGGGCGGATGTAGTAGATGCAGTTGGTTGTATTTGGCGCACGGATTCAGTAAGCATTGCATTCAATGCCTTACCTCAAAAACCGATGATAGCATTGCAAGGTGATTCTCTCATCACAGGAAATGCAATTGCATATCAATGGTATTCTGACAAAGGAGAAATCAATGGTGCGCGCAATCAATGGTATCGTCCTGATTCCTCAGGATATTATCGTGTTCGTATATGGAATGTGGAAGAATGCTCCAGTATCTCAGAACCATTCTCATATATCCGCATCACAGCTTTGCCTCGTGAAAAAGAACAATATTCTCGCATATTGCTTCATCCGATTGATGGAGAAGTACGCATCGAACATCCCTATGTAAAACCCCAGATCAGCATTGTGAATATGCTTGGCATGACCATGATGTCCGGGATTGCAGATGCCCCCATCCACACAATGTCGGTAGCAGACCTACCCTCAGGTTATTATACCATACTCATCGACAAAGAAATGTTGCCGATTCTCATCATGCATTGATGGTTCAGAAAGAGTCAATTTTCCATATTTGATATTGAAATCTCATTTTCTGCCTCAAAATCATCAGTTTCTTTCAAAAAAATCAAAAAAAGTACGTAGTAACTCAGTATAGACTCATCGTAGTGACCTCATAAATTTGCCAATTGGGTTTTAGAGTGGCATAAGTTCATGCCCGGGTGAATTCAGCAGCAGAGGTTACATGGCGAAAAAGAGTGCACAAAAGAGTGCGGGAATGGGCAAAAAGGCGAGGAAAACATCGAATGGGTCGCAAAGAAAGGAAAAGGACACATCGTTTTCTTCGATGCAATCGGAATTGATGAGCAAGACATTGGAGTTGATTCAACTGAAGGACATCATAGGTCAGGCATTCAAGCATTTGCAAGGCCTTACCAGGGAATTGGACCGCGCCGATCATAAGCTCACCGTAAAAGAAGTGATGAAATTACTTCAAGTTGATGGTCCGAAAAAAAGGGACTGGGAGGTATTCCATTCTCAATTACGGATGTTCAATGAGCCATTCATGGAGGCATTATGCAAGAAATTTCCCATGCTATCGCATCAGGAGATACGCATAGCTACCTTATTGAAGGCAGGAATGACCACAAAAGAGATTGCTGAATTATTTGCCATACAGGTGCGCACCGTTGAGAATCACAGATTTAGCATTCGAAAAAAAATGCGTATTTCTACGGAAAGGGATTTGGTGTCGGTATTGCAAAATCTTGCTTAATCTTCAGTTTATACATTGTGAAAGAAAAAAAACCGGTACATTTGCATCATTAATTTGACATAGGCTTCAAGTTTGTTGCAAACAAAAGAAGGAATCAGGTGTAAATCCTGAGCTGTCGTGCAACTGTGAATCCCTCGTGGATCAGCCAGATACTTCACTTGAACGCCATTTGCATAGCACTCACGAGAAAGTGCAGGCATTCATGGTACGGCAGCGTCCTTTGCCTCACAATCTCCTTTCCATAAGGTGTTCGTACCATGAATTCACAGATGCACAAGCGCTTATTCTTTCTCATAGCACTTATACTCATCGCCGCTTTCGGCAGAATCATTCCACATCCGTATAATATGTCACCCATTGCTGCAATGGGCTTGCTTGGCTCTGCATATTTTTCACGCAAGTGGATGGCTTTTGTCATTCCATTTTTGGGAACATGGTTGAGTGATCTATTCATCAACAATGTTGTCTATGCGCATCTCTTCAATGAATTCACATGGTTTTATTCCGGATCAGAATGGATTTATGGTAGCTATGCAATCATCATCATGATGGGATTAGTGTTATTCTCTTCTGTTTCCATTCTTCGCATCATGTCAGGAAGTGTATTGGCAACTTCCATCTTCTTTTTACTCACCAATTTTGGTGCATGGCTTGGCAATCCTCTCTATCCACAAAGTTTTGATGGTTTGATGATGAGTTATGCTGCCGGATTACCATTTCTTCAAGGAAGTTTCTTTGGTGATTTGATGTATTCGGGAATTCTCTTTGGTGGATTTTTCTTCGCCGGAAAGCAGCTACATTTTCCAATTGCAAAAACCGAACAAGCATGAACATTGGGAAACTGATGCTTGCACTGTTATTGTGCATTGCGAGTATGCATGCACAATTTCCTGATCGAGTGGGCATGCCGGATTGCGATGCAATTCCAGCCGACCAAATCGGATTGAAATGGGGTGTGTCATGTGCGATCTCTCCTGGATTTATTTCCATTGCTGATCCTTCTAAAGGAATTGTATCTGTTGATGATGCGACATTTGCAATTGGACCTGCAGATAATGAAGTAGTCAGTTTGGGGGATGGTGGTAGTGTGACCATGACATTTCAACAACCAATCACCGATGGACCAGGCGCTGATTTTGCTGTATTTGAAAATGCATTTGATGATTACTTTTTGGAATTCGCATTTGTAGAAGTAAGTAGTGATGGACAAACTTTTATTCGTTTTCCGGCAATATCACTTACACAAACAATACAACAGATTGGTCCTTTCATGCGCATACCTGATGTGCGAGCCATTCATAATCTAGCCGGAAAATACAGAGGTGGTTATGGAACACCATTTGATTTGGCTCAATTGAAAGATAGCATTGGATTGGATATCCATTCAATTACGCATGTTCGCATAGTGGATGTCATTGGCTCAATTGATGCTCGTTATGCTCGCAGAGATTCACGCGGAATGATGATTAATGATCCTTGGCCAACTCCATTTTCTTCATGTGGATTTGATCTCGATGGTATAGCTGTCATCAATGAGAAACACATCATGAAACAAGAAATGTCTTTTGCACCGAATCCAATTCATGCAGGCG
>RGCF01000090.1 GCA_009919265.1 Bacteroidota bacterium
AGCTGTTGGGCTCACCACCGGCACAGTCATCGTCGCAAGGCTCGCCACCCTGCACAAGCAGGTTGGTCAGCACGGGCACATTGCCAACCATCTTGGCATAGCCACCCTGCTTGCCCGCCTCCTGGGTGAGCTCATTCCAGATGTGCATCCAGTTGCCGTAGTGCTTGTCGATACGCTGGCCACCAATCTCAATCTCCACAGACTTGACGAGGTTGTGGCCCACCCAGTTGAGCCAGCGGAACTGGGCACCTGAGCCATCGGAACTCTGGAGAGTCACCTGGGGAAGAGTGGCCTGGAGATACATGCGGTGGATCAAGTCACCATTGCGCTGAATGGTGCAAGTCACACGCTTACCGAAGCCAGGGGAGCCGTTGAAGGGGTTCTCAATGGACTCCATGGCAAAGTTGGTGTGACGACGATAGACCACCTTGAAGAAGGTAATCTGGGGGTTCCCAGTCAAGTAAACATCCTGCGCGCCATAGGCAACAAGCTGCATCAAACCACCACCTGTCATTTGTTTATACCCCTTCTCTAGAAATAAATTCCAGGAAATGGAGGATTTTTAGCGAAGCCGGGGAGATCTTGAATTTTTCACCTATTTTTTGACTATTTCAGGGGGGGCTGCCGGGGACATCTTTTTTTACAGAAAGCGCGCAATAGAATATAGCCTAAACAACCAGTCTCAACAAAATGAAGAATGACATCAGAAGATGCATTTTTTAAGATTCGTCCGACAAAACGTAGCAATCCTGAAGCTAGAACAACTCTGGATTCGCTTCATACTCTTCGAGTCCATAATATGCTAGATCGCGAAAAAGATATTGAATCTTTACGAGAGGAAATTGCTCAATTACAAAAATCCTGCCGTGAAACACGTGATGAAGTTGTATATGAACAGTTTCAAAAGCGTATAAAGGATCTGGAAAAAGAAATAGAAAAACGAAATGGAGGAAACGAACTGTATGATTATTTTTTAAACACGGGTGATATTTTGTATGATTACTATGAAATTCAGGAAAAAATTCAGAAAGGCGAAGAGCCTCTTATGAAACGAGTGGCTTCGAAGCCTGGGTCCGTGTTAGCAGCTCTAGAATCTGCCGCCGCCACAGAAAATCCGACTAGAATACTAAGCACTGCCGCGCAGGGAAGTCAGCAAGGGCGGGACAAACTCTTAGAAAAATATTTACTAATGGTTCATCCTGAACATGTGCGCGGGTCGAACGAAATAGAGAATGATCCGTATGGGGAGTGTGATAAGTGTCAAAAAGAAATGATATTTAGCGCGAATGAGGCGGTATTCACATGCACACAATGTGGATACCAGGAATTTGTTCTCGTTGATTCGGATAAACCCAGCTATAAAGATCCTCCGCGTGAAGTATCCTACTATGCGTATAAACGTATTAATCATTTCAATGAGTGGCTGGCGCAATTCCAGGCCAAGGAGAGCACAGAGATTCCGCAAGAAGTGTATGAGGCCATTTGTGCCGAACTTAAAAAAGAGCGCATTCTGGATTATAGAACACTTTCACGTCAAAAAGTGCGGGAGATTTTGAAGAAGCTCAAGTATAATAAATATTACGAGCATGTCCCGCATATTATGAATCGCTTAAATGGGCAGAACGCGCCTGTGATGAGTAGGGAGGTGGAGGAAAAGTTGCGCTACATGTTCAAGGAGATTCAGCCATCCTTCCAGAGAAATTGCCCCAAAGATAGGAGCAATTTTCTGTCGTATTCCTATGTGCTGTATAAATTCTGCGAGTTGCTGGAACTGGACGAGTATCTCTCATCCTTTCCGCTTTTGAAGAATCGTGACAAGCTCTATATTCAAGATAAGATCTGGGAGAAGATCTGTCTTGATTTGGCATGGCAATTTATACGTAGTGTTTGATATTTTTTTAACGCGTGATACAAATTCTATCATATGGTTTGAAAATAAAAGTTAGGCTCTACCCCGGCTACTTAAAAAATCTCACCGGGATATATATATAGAATGGATCAGGTGGCTGCTTACAACGGGCAAATTTATAAACTTGTATGTAATGATGGATACTATTATATAGGTTCTACCAAATCTGAGTTAAAATATAGATTATATCATCATAAGCAACACTCACTTTTGTGGCCCGATCGTAAAGTATATGAGCATATACTTACTTGCGGATGGGACACTGTTAACATAGAGTGCGTTGAAAAAGTATCTTGTACATCAAGGGATGAACTTCGTAAGAAAGAAAATGAGTATATTAAAAATTCATTATCAGATCCTCTTTGTTTAAATATGAAGGTGGCGCATTTAACAAAAAAGGAGCTTTTACAACAACAAAAGGAGTACATACAAACCAATAAAGAAAATGTAGATGCCTACCATAAAAACTACCGGATTGAAAATGCTGCAGAGAGGGCTGAATATAGTAGAAAATATGCGGCAGAGCATCGTGAAGCGGTCAAGGCGATGAAAAAGGCGTATTACGAACAGCACAAGGAAGAAATTATTGAGAAGCAAAAGGCATACGTTGAGGCCAACAAGGATGTGGTAAAGCTGCGAAAGAAGGAATGGGCGGAGAAAAATAAGGAGCATCTGGAGGAAAAGCGTAAGAAGTATGCGGAAGAGAATAAAGAAGCCATACAAGAGAGGGGCAAGGAATATTATGAAAAGAATAAGGATGTCATTAAGGAAAAGCTAAAAGTCTATCGTGAAGAGAACAAGGAGAAGGCGAAAGAATACATGAAGGCATATAGAGAGCAGAATCGTGAAAAACTATCAGAATCACATACATGTGATTGTGGCGGTAAATACACTAAGAATCATGAGGATGTTCATAAAGCCAGTAAACGGCATGTGACATTTGTCGCATCTACGAGCCTTTCAACACCCCATACGTTTCCTTGACTTTATTTGAAGTCTCGGGAATATATTCTATTGAGTCGCCTTACAGGCGGGCACCAGGGAAGCCCACCAAGTTAGCGCCAATACCGAATCCGGCGCCCTGGCGTGCCGTAGCTCCGATGCTGGGGCTCACCACGTCCAGGATGGCGAAAACAGCCGCAGCCACCACGCCCAGGGTTAAAATCTCATCCCAAGGAAGTCGGTGACGAGGAACAAAAATCGCAGCCACTGCCACAAACAAACCCTCCACCAAATATTTGATCATGCGATTCAGTATCTCGGATGTGGCGTCCATAACTTCTATATTTCACATAGAGATTTTTTCTGACACGCGTATTTCCATCTAAAGCAAACCCTCTAGCCTACTACAGAATGTCAAACCCCGCGCACGAGGATTTTCTGGAAGAGGATGTTGAGATTCCAGGGCAACGATTCTGTCTTCTGAGTTTTCTCAGTCCGGAGAAAGTCCTTGCAAAGAAGGATATATTCCTTTTTCATTCATTTATCAAAACATACGAATTCCAGAGCCGGACAAAGAATTTGGAAACGTATCTCATGAATGTGGTGACTGAGATGAATGCAAAGCTCGATAAAGAAGCCGATACACTTTTATCACAGGATCTGAGCGGCGCATCGGAAATATGTCGTAAATCTAAACTCCGCCTCGATACGCTCATGGATGATTTTCATACGTTTGTAAAGAAGAATGAGCATGATCTAAAAGTGTCAAAGCTCAATGAACTCTACGACGATTTCCTGTATGTCAATAAGGCCAAACTTGAGGATGAATTTTACGCGCAGAATGATTTCCGAACGACGGTGCGTGGTCTCAAGATTCGTGGTGTTTACGGAACGCAAGGCGAAGCAGTGGCCCGATCCAAGAAGCTCCAGCGCCAAGATACGCTTCATAATATTTTTGTTGGTGAAGTCGGGAAATGGCTTCCATGGGATCCAGAGCCCAGTGAGGTGAGTGAGCAAGAATATGCGGAGGAGCAATTGAATACATTGATGAAGAAGTATAAGGAGAATGAGGAGCAGCGCGAGGAGTTTCAAAAGCAGCAGCGTGGAAAGCACGCATCTAAAAAACCCGAGGAGCCTGGTATAAAAATGATTTCTGATGATAGCTCTTCGCCGGAATCATTCTCGGATATGTTCAGTTCCGTGGGACCTGCCGACCTTGCAATGGCCCGTAAATCAGTGAAGGATCTTTCTGGAAATTCTGCGTGATAAGTATAATGCACCCATCCATTCTTGCGCATATTCTCAGTGGAGCATTGATGTTTCTGGCGATATATTTATTTTTTACGAATAGGCTGCGCAACCTTGACTCCTATCGCATGCTCGTGTTAGTCTTATTGTTTTCTATTACTATCGGTGTTCACGCTATTTCTCATTTGGGCCTTGAGAGAGCCTATGGATATTTTTAGAAGCTCCTCTTAATAAATAAAACGTCTTGTAGAAGTTTTATTTATTCTATGATACGAACCTGTATTATTTCTCAGGAAAATAATTATTTGTAATAGGAGCCATCACAGGACGACAGACATTCTCCTGACAGAATTCGCCCTCATTACATGTAACGCCCTTGCAATCGCCCTTGCGGGAATCAACGCCCCCAGTGGCCTGGAAACCCTCGGGGAATGAACGCGCAAAGGTGCGTCGAATTACAGGAAGAAACGCGACAGCCAAAAAAAGAACAGCGAGCAGGCATGGCAGAGAATATCCTTTACTAATCTTCATATCTACTAAGATTCCTCATATTTCACGGGAGCACCGGGAGAGGGTTCCTATCATACAGCTGGGGTTCATTGGTAGTATAGCAGAATCCATTCATACACTTTTTAGGGAATGGACAGGGTGCTAGATCCGTTCCACATCGTTGCGGCTGTCCGTATACCTGGAATCCCTCGCTTGCCAGAATGGGATTAATACGGATCAGACGATCGGCAATCAAAAATAAAAATGCAAAAAGTGCTATGAGGCTAATTGAATATAGATCTATATTCATCTACCGTGACATGCCAAAATTAAGCTCCTTAGTTCTTTTTCTGAACGTTGATGGGGGGTCCTTTCAGTCGACGCGCATTCATAGGATCAAAGGCATTGTCATCCTCTTCCTGTTTATCACGAAAGTAGTTGGCCGAGTGCTGCCAAAACTCGGCAGCCCCGATACGAAAAGTGGGATGCATATCCGCCTTATACCAGAAAATACAGTCCTCCAGCTTTGCCGATTGACTTGTATTATCCACGACGAGGCATTCATAATTCTGGGTACACTGATCCATGATTTGGCAAAAGAACTCGAAACTTGGAAAGGCCGATGCATAATTGTCAAAAATACGTTTCCGATTTGTCGCATAGGGTTCACGCAGAATAAAGACAAAATCCACGTTGGTCCGGAGAGCTGGTTGAATACCAAGAGGATATTGCATCGTGATAATGAAGAATACCTTTAACCAACGTCCGTTCATAAAAAGATAGCGAATATTCTTATCATGTGTCCAGCTATCATCATACATACAGTCATCCAGAATCATAAATGAGCGAGGATCCAGCCGCGAGGTTCCGCCTCCTTGCTGTTCTCGCTGTATGCGAGCCATAATCATCTTTTGCCGTTTCACAAAATTGGCTAAAATCATGGCCGAGAATTCGCCATGAATGAAAAGAGGAGGAATCATTTTTCCATAAAAAGAGTTGGATTCTTCTGTCCCACTAATGACGGTCCCGAGGGGCATATCTTGATGATGAAACAGTAAATCACGAACGAGAGTGGATTTACCCGTGCGACGACGCCCAATGAAAATAACCACGGCATCCTGTGGGACTTTTCGCATATCAAACTTCTTCAATGACACATTCACAGCTCCCGACATTTAACAACTACATAGTCATTCATCTTTTTTCGCGTGCGTCATACCGCGATATTAAAGGCTCTTACATCCGGTAAGAATGGATATAAATCTCCGGGGAATGCAACTACCTTCTCCACGTTTCCGGCAAGCCCCTCTTCCAAAAGAGCTGTGCTCCGTTCGTGGATTTCACTCCCTACAGACTTTTTTCCCCACGCTATCAAGTCTGTATAACCTCAAAGGGAAGCATAAAGAGAGTGTTTGGCTTGATTCCAAATGGCGAATCAAGGGAATTGATATTTCCGGAACATCGGGTCCCTGTGTTTTGAAGCTTGTGCCAAATGTGGATGTATCCGGAGATATTTCTGCCACCGACGCACGCTCACAGACAGCGTATATGAAAGTCACACACCTCCTGGATCCTATTCGATGGATGAAAGGGATATATAGTTTGCCGAAGCAAAATGGTCTCCCGTGGGATACAAAAACATGGGCTCCCGCATGGAACAAACTACAGGATTCTTGGAACCAGGCATATGTGGAGGCAGTGGCAACGTATGCTCTTGGGCGTCTTCGAGATGAAGGAGTCTCGCCCCACTTTAATGAATTCTATGGCGCTTTCTGTGCCCGGGCAGATACATATAGATACAATCTCACGGACGAAATTCGCGAGTATAGAACATCTCCGTGGTTCTGGAGGGGGCAGAAGAATTCGCTTTTCAAACTATGTGTCATTGATCAGCTGCATCCTGAAACAGATGTGCCCGATGATATCATGCATGAATATTTACGCGAACCATCCGTTCTTGATTCAGATGAATCGGATTCAGAAAGTTCTTTCTCAGAAAATATAGATGAGAATGAAATTCTAGATATCAAAATATCGGAGGATATAGCATCTCTTCATTCGGATGACATGTCTGATATCTCATTTGCCAATAATGAGACAGTTTCATCCGAGGAATCCGAGGAATCCAAAGATGATACCTATAAGATATATGCGGAATTGAACGATTTTCCAGTCATGCTTATTGCGGTTGAACAAAATAGCGGGACCATGGACGAACTGCTTGATTCTATAGATCGTGTGGGGGCGAAACATGGAACACCAGAATGGGAGCTTCGATGGTCTGCGTGGATATTTCAGATTATTTCCGCACTCACAGTGGCCCAGGCAATTATTGGATTTACACATAACGATCTTCACACCAATAATATCGTATGGATTCCCACAAGCGAGGAATTTTTATATTATACTCTCAAATCCGGTGCTACGTTCAAAGTCCCCACCTTTGGTAAACTCTTTCGGATCATTGATTATGGTCGTTCCATTTTTACCATAAATGGAACGCAATTTATCAGTGATGATTTCCGAGATGGAAATGATGCGGGTGGGCAATACGTATTTGAACCATTGTGCAAGGAAGCAGATCCTGAAATTCCCCCGAATCCGTCGTTTGATTTGTGTAGACTTTCTGTGAGTTTGTTTGAAGCTCTTTATCCAGATCAACCGGATGACTGTGAGAGTAAAGAAGTCCTTAGTTCCGAGGATGGTATTACGGTTCTTAAATCCGTTTCGCCACTTTATAATTGCCTGTGGTCCTGGATGATCGATGACAATGGTGAGAATGTGCTAATCAACGCGGATGGATCGGAGCGGTTTCCCAATTTTGATTTATACAATCATATCGCTAGATCCGTTCATAATGCAATTCCATCTCAACAATTTACACATCCAGCTTTTGACCAGTTCCAAGTGAACCCGTCAGAAGTTGGGGATGTCAAAAAATGGCAGTTGTTTATTTAGACTTCTTCTTCATGGTTTTATTCTTCTGATGCTTGTTAAAGCCACTCCAGTAAGCAGATCCGTATGACACAAATAGCTCCTCTCCTGCTTTAATGTTACGTTTGGCAAAAACACGTCCATCATCATCCCAATATATGTTTGTTTTCATCGTTGTGCCCCGGGGTGTATTCACACGTGATACCCAGTTATAGCCTTTTTTTTCGGCATCAACGTATATTGTCCCATTTTTTACTGTAAGAACATATGCGGCATATTCCTTGTCATTAAATCTTTTATTGAACTGATCACGGTTGAGTGCTTCTCCGCGATAATACCCCAACATATCACCGGACTTGATATCTTCTTTCGAAAATACCCCATTTCCAGCATTGGGTATGTTGGATGGCCTGATTTCTACGAGATTATTTTCTACATATTTCTCCTTTTTCGTTTTTGGAACTCCTGGGTATAATTTTTTCATTTAATATATATGTATTTAAAATTTAGGAACACCCACTTTTACTTCCATTTCTTCTACCACTTTGATAACTTCCTCTACCTCTGGTTTGCTCGCAGTAAACAGAGTCAGTGGAACAAGTGTGAGAAGAAAATCTATAATACTTGTGGAGGATTCAGGGAGAAGCTGCATAATCATAAGGACCATGATACTGCCTATGATGAAATCACGAGATAAACTTTTCATAGTGGGACTCTTATTCTCTACAAACTGGGAACTCGCGGCTCCAAGCGCTGAAATTACAACACCTCCTAAGACCATTCCAGTGACTAGGGGAGTTTGTGACATTCTGGCCGCTCAAGAGGAAAAAAAGACGCGTCAGATAACGCGCACATTACAATAATTCCTCAAAATCCATTTGGAGGGTTTCCTTGTTTTCTAAATCCTCAAATCCATCCATTGGCTCCGGGGAACCTTCTAGAATTGTCACTTCCTCTAATTCAGCTTCGGGCTGAATGTTGGGCTCTTTTTCTACTATTGTATCATTCGTATCGAGACCTGTAAAGAGAATAGGAGGGCTTTCTTCCTCTTTGGCTTTTTCCTCTTTGGCTTTGGCCTCGTTGGCTTTGGCCTCGTTGGCCTCCTCTTTGGCTTTTTCCTCTTTGGCTTTGGCCTCCTCTTTGGCCTCTAGCTCCTCTTTAGCATCGAGCTCCTCTTTGGCCTTGAGCTCCTCTTTAGCCTCGAGCTCCTCTTTGGCATCGAGCTCCTCTTTGGCCTCAACCTCCTCTTTGGCCTCAACCTCCTCTTTGGCCTCAACCTCTTCATCCTCTTCATCCTCCTCATCATCTTTCAAATATTCCCGAAGAATATTTTTCACAGGTAACATACTTCGGATAGCCTGTTGAATTCCATTATGAAGTATAGACTCAATTTGCCTAAGATTCTTTTGACGCTCAATTGATGGCACAGAAACTGAAAAAAGATACGTATTTGACCACAATAAACGAGAACATTCCGTTAAAGTTCTATGAAGAAAATGCTCTAAGCGTGGAATAGTGATTTGTAGCTTTTTTTGCCGTGTTGTAAGGCGAATAGCCGATAGAACTTTTGTATGTGCAATAAATACTGCTGTCAAGAGCTCTTCAAGATAGTCACAGCGAGTCGCAGACGATAAACTGGTTGTTTCACGCTGAACTTTATCTACATTCCATTCGGGGACATTCTCTAATAATCCCTGAAACGCCAATAGGAGTTTGTTGGGATTCGCCTCCTTCCCTTTGGCCTCTTCGATCATATCAAGGAAATACTGCTGAAGAGCCGGTAACATATATTGACATAACTGTTTCGTGTATTCACTCTTCGCCTCAGTATATACTGAAACACCCTCACCTGTTAATTCCATTCACGGAAATCTCTGGAGTATAGATGGAGATATCATTCCGAAATAAGACGCGGTGGGGCATTCAAAAGAAAATGGCTTAGCTGAATCCAAGGAGAAGATCCTGATCCAATGGCCTTTACACATTGCTGAACCAATTTCATCTCGGGTCCGTAGATTTCAATAATCTTTTCAATATATCTATAGGGATCTTCTCCATTTCGCCTTAATTCTGGAATATCCTTCCAGGCCGGAAGGATATCGCCCAGATTCGTGGAAGTAGAGAGGCCAATATGTGCAGCTATCGCCTTACTACGCAATGCTCGTTGCGATTGCTCGGAACGCATACTCACAACCGTGCAGCGTGAAAGAATAGGCGGAGACAATTTCCAGAGTTCACGAACTTCTAAGGCGCATGTCACATTTGTCGCGGCAGTTTCCAAAATGCGCCTTAAAAAGGCCTGGGCTTCTTGGGTCAGATCATCCGCACCCTCAATCCAAACGAAAAGTCGCTCTTTGGAGCGAACTTGTTGGTGGAGAACTTCGCGCCCTTCACGAAGACTACGATCCGTTCGCGCATTCCAGCGAAAGAGTTTGGCCTTTGCAAACGCTGCTTCTTCTTTGATCCATCGCGTTTTTCCTGTGCCAGGTTCGCCGCTAACAAGCAGCGCACCTTTCCAGGTCTTTGACATTTCCTTGTATGGGTTTGTTTTTAAGGTTTAGGTGTTAAGGAGAGGTGTTAAGGAAGAGGGAGCGCGTTTCTATCTATGCTATTAAGTATTCTATCAATATTCTCTCGTTCTTCTTGTGTTATGCTGTTAATATTCTCAAGTTTTGTAGCACATTTTATAAGAGCTTCGCTGTCATTATCATTTTGTATTAACAGTAGTAGTCGCCCTATATACTCCCTCAGAAATGATATTTTTATATTCTTATGATTATATAGGTCTACAAGCTGACCTTTAATAATTTGAGGCAACGTGGTATTCACTTTTGTATATGGGTTATTATCGCGGCATGTTTTTAATATTACGTTAAGTTCGTCATAATTGAAATAAAATTGGTCGGCTGTGCCTATCATTTCATAGTGTCCATTATCAAAATTAATAATTACAATTCCACCTCTATTCGTATTTTTACCATCTATCAAATCTCCACCAATTTCAGTTACATGGGGTGCCATAGCTGTTCCTCTATCCATTTTAAATGTTTCTAATATTATTATTCTAAGTTTATATATTTTAGCAAGTTCACCTGCTATATTATCATACAAATAACGTGTACTTTTT
>RGCF01000010.1 GCA_009919265.1 Bacteroidota bacterium
CATTCATGCGCTTTTGTGGGTGATACATTATTCTCAGGAAGCATTGGCAGGACTGATCTGCCTGGTGGCGACACAGATACATTGCTCAATTCCATCAAGGAATGTCTGATGACTTTACCAAATGACTTCGTGGTTTTTCCCGGCCATGGACCTCTGACCACAATTGGCGATGAAAAACTCAATAATCCCTTTTTATGATTCGACTATTTTATGTGAATACAATGATGAACAACTATTCATATTTCAGTAATAGACTACTCACCATCCATTCCATAATTTGCATCTTGTTGTTGTCGGGATGCTATTCATTTACAGGCGGATCCATACCGGATCATCTCAAGACAATTAGTCTTTCACCTGTTCAAGATAATAGTGGTTTTGGAAATCCTCGATTTAGAGATATTCTCACGAGGAGATTGCTTGACAAATTCCGTAATGACAATACACTTGTTCTTGTGGATGCAAATGGCGATGCGCAATTGCAATCATCAATCATCAGAATTGAAGATGTTGTTGTGTCGGTTAGCCCGGGCGAAGTTGAAAGAGAAAGAAGAATCACTGTTACTGTTGAAACAGAATACACAGATTATGTCAAGAAAAAACAAGTCTGGAAAAGAACCTTCTCAAATTTTCACGTCTATCTCATAAGTCAAGGACAACAAGCAAGAGAAGAAGCGGTTATCGCAGCTCTGCAACAAATTGGCGAAGATATTCTTCTTGCCGTGGTATCGGGATGGTGATCCCATATCGGGCAACCATTCACTCACATTAACACATAACAGATACCATGGAAGTTGCAATACTCATTGTGTACTTTATCTCACTCAGCATTCTTTTTGCATTTGGTCTTCACGGACTTGTGATGATTTACTATTATCACAAAACAAGAGCTTATGCAACTCCCAATCTCGAAGCTCCAACAGAATTACCTATGGTCACAGTGCAATTGCCTGTTTTCAATGAGGTATATGTCATTGAAAGACTTGTCAATGCTGTGTGTGAAATGGAATATCCAAAAGATAAACTTGAAATTCAATTACTTGATGATTCAACTGATGAAACAGTTGAAGTTTCACGTCGTTTGGTTGCTGAATGGGCATCTCGTGGTTTTGATATCAAGCACATACATCGCATCGATCGTACCGGCTTCAAAGCTGGTGCTTTAAAAAGTGGTCTCGAAAAAGCCAAGGGTGAATTTGTGGCAATTTTCGATGCCGATTTTGTTCCTAAGCAAGATTTCCTGATGAAAACCATTCCTCATTTTCGTAATGATGGTGTAGGTATGGTGCAAACTCGTTGGGAACATTTGAATGAAGATTATTCATATTTGACTCGTGCACAAGCATTGGCTTTGGATGGTCATTTCGTTATTGAACAACAAGTCCGCAATAAAGCAGGGTTCTTTATCAATTTCAATGGAACAGCCGGAATATGGAGGAAGTCTTGCATCGAAGATGCGGGGAATTGGCATGCAGATACATTGGCTGAAGATTTGGATTTGAGTTATCGTGCTCAATTGCGTGGCTGGAAATTTGTGTTCTTGAATGATGTCACTTCACCGGCAGAATTGCCTGCTGATATCAATGGTTTAAAAACACAACAATTCCGTTGGACAAAAGGCGCAGTTGAAACGGCAAAAAAATTGTTGCCAATGGTGTGGAGTTCATCATTACCATTAAAAGTAAAATTGGAATGCACAGTACATCTCACAAGCAATATTGTGTTTCCATTTATTTTGTTAACTGCATTTTTGAATGTTCCATTGGTCGTGATAAAAAATACGGTTGAAGGATATGATTCAATTTTTACAATGATGGGAATTTTTGTTCTTGCATCAATTAGTACATTCATGTTTTACATGTATGCACAAAGAGCAATTCATCTTGACTGGCGGAGAAGACTGATGCTCTTTCCTGTGTTCATGGCAGGAAGCATGGGCTTTGCCGTAAACAATACGAAAGCAGTGTTCGAAGCATTGTCAGGCAAAAAATCCGCATTCCTTCGTACTCCGAAATATAAAATCGTTGGTTCTGACGGAGAGTGGAAAAAGAAAAAATATGTACAAAAGAAAATTGGTGGAGCTGTTTTGATTGAATTATTCTTCACCGCATATTTCATCATCGGCATTTCCATTTCTCTCTTTTATTTGGAAATAGCGGCAATCCCATTTCAATTGCTCTTTTTGGCTGGATTTGGAACCGTTGGCGCTTTGTCATTGCGCCATGCATTGGAGAGTTAATATTCCATTCAGCAATGACCCCGAAATTCAGTAATTTTGAAGGTGTTCGTTTACAAACGAGCACCTTTTTTATTAAGGATATACCATGAAACTCGTCACATATCAACCTGCCCCCGATATTGAGCGCTTGGGCTTGCTATGCAATAATCATGTCTATGATCTTGCTCTGATGCGCGCTCAAGCTACATCAACAGCTTCATTTACATTACCATATCTTCCATCAGACATGCTTTCTTTTTTGCGTCTTGGTGAATCAGCCATGCATGATGCAAAAGTACTCGAAGGAATGGCAAATGAAATGTCTGAATTAGGTATGCCTGAAAAAGAGGTTATACTACTTTCACCTGTACCACATCCTACTTCCATGCGAGATGGATATGCATTCAGACAACATGTGGAAGCAGCAAGAAGAAATCGTGGACTCGAAATGATTCCTGAATTTGATGAGATTCCAATCTTTTATTTCACAAATCATCAAGCTGTTTTTGGTCCTGGACCTATCAATGTGCGTCCTATGCATTTAGAGCAATTGGATTTTGAACTCGAAGTTGCAATCGTGATTGGGAAAAAAGGAATTGATATTCCTGCCTCACATGCAGATGAACATATCGCCGGATTCATGGTGATGAATGATTGGAGTGCACGCGCAATGCAAATGCACGAAATGAAATTGAATTTGGGTCCTGCAAAAGGAAAAGATTTTGCAACCACACTCGGACCATGGTTGGTGACAAAAGAAGAATTGGTATCAAAGAAAATTGACACACCGCATGGTGCAACCTATGACATGGAAATGACATGTACTTTGAATGGTGAAAGAGTGTCCCTCGGAAATGTCAAGGATATGTCATGGACATTCGCTCAGATCATCGAAAGAGCCAGCTATGGCGTGACATTGCATCCTGGTGATGTTATTGGATCAGGTACTTGCGGCACAGGCTGTTTCCTTGAATTAAATGGAAGTAAAGTATATGATCCGCCATTGTGGGTGAAAGAAGGCGATACAGTTGTTTGCACCATCGATGGTCTTGGTGCATTATCCAATTCAATCGAGGTACAACGCTAATGCCACGCATTTTAATTACAGGCGGTGCCGGTTTTCTTGGATCTCATCTTTGTGATAAATTCATTGGCAAGGGATATGAAGTTATCTGTATGGATAATCTCATCACCGGTTCTACTGAAAATATTGCTCATTTGATAGGCAATGATCAGTTCAGATTTATTCATCATGATGTGACTGAATATATGTACATAGATGGGGAATTGGATGCCATCTTGCATTTTGCTTCTCCTGCTTCACCCGTGGATTATTTGCGCTATCCTATTCAAACATTAAAAGTAGGTTCGCTTGGCACACATAAGGCACTTGGTTTGGCAAAAGCAAAAAAAGCACGCTTTCTTCTCGCAAGTACTAGTGAAGTATATGGAGATCCACTCACACATCCACAAGAAGAATCCTATTGGGGAAATGTAAATCCTGTTGGAATACGAGGCGTCTATGATGAAGCAAAACGATTTGCAGAAGCAATGACTATGGCATATCATCGATATCATGGACTTGAAACACGTATTGTTCGGATATTCAATACATATGGCCCTCGCATGCGCATCGAAGATGGAAGAGCGATCCCTGCTTTTATGTCTCAAGCTCTTCGAGGAGAATCATTAACAGTCTTTGGTGATGGCTCGCAGACAAGATCTGTGTGCTATGTCGATGATTTGGTGGAAGGAATTTATCAACTGCTTCTTTCTGATGAAAGTGATCCTGTGAATATTGGCAACCCCGATGAATTGTCGATGCTTGATCTTGCCAAAGAAATACTTGAGATTTCAGGATCAAGCTCTCAGATAGTTTATAAAGATCTTCCACAAGATGATCCCAAAGTGCGTCAGCCGGATATCACAAGAGCACAAACCATCTTGAAATGGCAGCCAAATGTGCAAAGACGCGAGGGATTGATCAAGACATTGGAATATTTTAAACAAGCACTTGGAAAGAAGTCATGACTTCGGACTTATTCAATCGAATCGAACAAGTGATTGATGCGGAAATCAAACCTGCAATCGAAAGAGATGGAGGATCCATAGAGCTTGTATCAATCGATGAACACGGTATGGTGCAAGTTAGACTTACAGGCGCATGTTCTACTTGTAGTGCTTCATCAATCACACTGCATGGTGGAATAGAGCGGATTTTGCGCAAGCGCTTTCCGGAAGTCACTTCTGCGCAATTGGCAGATGATTGATTCAAATCCCTTCAGTATTCTCTATCGAGATGAACATTGCATTGCCATTGCAAAAAAACCAGGCATACATGTTCATCATTCTGCTTTATCCCCTCATGAAATTTCTTGCATGCCATTATTGCGCGATTCAATAGGTATGCATGTATATCCCATTCACCGCATCGATAGAGCAACAAGTGGAATCGTTCTTTTTGCATTAAATCCAGATGCTCATGTGCAGTTAAATGCGCTTATGAGAGAGGGTGGCATCAAAAAAATATATCATACCATTGTAAGAGGTTGGATGCAGTCAGGAACATGTGATTCACCAATAACTATCGATGGTAAAACATATGATGCTACAACACAATTCACAGTGAAACAACAAGTGGAGTTGGAATATCCCTCAACACATTTTGAAACAACGAGAATTTCTTTGATGAAAGTGGAATTAATGACGGGGAGAAGACATCAGATTAGGAAGCATTGCGCACATGTACGACATCCCATTGCTGGTGATGTACGCTATGGAGATGGTAGATTCAATGCATTATTCAGAGCACAATTTGGTTTGCATAGATTATTGCTATTTGCGACATCACTGTCATTCATTCATCCCATAACGAATTGCGATGTTCATATTCAATATGATCCAACAACTTATGATGCAAATGTGCAATCATGTTTCGATCGATATGGTCTAAACATAGATTGATTATTTCTCAACAACCTTTCCTGTTTTGAAAAATGTGGTCCATGCATTGATTTGTGACTTCGTCAATTTCTTTTCCTTCACTGCCCTAAAATTTCCATAGATAGTTTTTTTCCCTTTGACGATATGCCATAATTGTGATTCCGGTTTTTTATGATTGGTGGTCATTGGTGCTTCAAGTGCAACAATCATCCAAGGGTATGAAGCCTTGGCATCTTGTGATATAACTCGCATTGTTGCTTTTGGCGCACGGGATCGAAACTCATTAATGATTGATGTCGTGAAATCTTTTAATGTTTCGCTTGAATCATTTCCGCGAAGAGTAAGCATCGCACCATATTCTTTCCAAGTATCAGGATTCTCTTTTTCTTTCAAAAATTCAATTAAGCGAAAATTAGTATCCTCCATTGAGGACTGCATTTTCCATCCTTCCTCAACTGGCCAAGTCAATACATATCCCTCAGTTGAATCCCAACTATTTCCGCAGTGTTTATGATATAGATCTGTTCCTTCTTTGTCGCCCATTTGCATTGCATGGAGAAAGTCTGTGCAAGCTGTGACTGTATATCCTAAATATGACAAGATTTGTCCTCGCATCGTGAGATTTGGCGGATAATCAGGATTCAAAGAAATTGCCTTATCAAGATGTGGCAAAGCACCAGCATGATTATTCTCATATAAATATGTTATTGCTATTGAATAGTACAGATCCAAATTCATTGGTTCTTTATCAAGGTATTTCAGAAAATCAACTCTTGCTTCTTGTTGTTTTCCAAGATTCATATAACAAGTTCCGCGTCCAATAAGCAGCTCAATGCGATTGGAGTCCAATTCCAATGCTTTTGAATAATCTGCTATTGCACCATTCAAATCTTGCATGCCTTGCTTGACAGCAGCAGATGAAATGAGTTCTTTAACTGTAGCCTGTGCATGGACTTCGGACACAGTGCCGGCACAAAACAATAAGATAAATAGACAATAGATCATGGTTTGAATCCTCATAATGCTGCTAAATTACGATGCAATGATGGAAAATCTATGATGAACGCGGTATATTTGTATGCACTTCCCAGTGGCCTGCCTTGATTTTATATGACTCACATATACCCTTGACCGACTATGCGCGGCAACTCGATGAGGAAATGCTGCCATTTGATGGTCGAAACCTGACGAAATCAATGTTACTCGAATCGGGCGCCCGTGCTTTGTTTATTCGTTCTGTCACCAAGATTGATCATGCATTGGTAGAAGGAACCCAAGTACGCTTTATTGGAACAAGCACTGCTGGCTATGAACATGTAGATCTACATGCATTGAGAATGAGTGAAATTTTCTTTGCCCATGCCCCCGGTTCAAATGCAATGCCAGTTGTGGAATATGTGCTCATTGCTTTGCATGAGTGGTCAATCAAATGTGATAAGAAACTTTCAGATCTGACAATAGGCATAATTGGTTTTGGAGAAATCGGCAAAAGAGTTGCAATGATGTGCCTTTCCCTTGGAATGAAAGTTCTTGCCTCCGATCCACCACTCGAAACAAGCGGGAAACCAATCATTAAAGGTGTTCAATGGACTGGATTGAAAGAATTATGTTCCAAGTCAGATTGTATTTCCATCCATGCATCATTGACATTCAATAATGCTTATTCATCACATAATTTGATTGATGCAAATCTTCTCCAATTAATGAACAAAGACACACTGCTGATTCAAGCTTCTCGAGGCGGAATTGTGAATGAACATGCATTGCTGACATCAATGAATGATAGAAATCTGTACGCTGCTATAGATGTCTGGGAACATGAACCATCATGGAATACTGAATTGGCAAATCATTCCAATACAATCATGGCAACGCCACATATCGCAGGTTATACAGCTGCTGCTCGCAAAAGAGGAATTGATATGATTGTTGAAGCATATTGCAAGCAAATTGGTAAACCTTTTATCACGCTATGTACTGAACAAGAAGGAATGTCATTTCTCAATGAATCTGCAGTTCAAACAATTATACAAAGAAGATTCTCTGAGGGTAAGATGCTCTGGTTACAAACAAAAAATCAGGAGGCGGGGATATTCGACGCAGGGAGAAAAGCATTCATGCATGATCAGGAAACATTGAGTGATATTATATCAGGGTGATTGTATATCGATGCCGAGAAATTCCAATGCAGAATCGGCAAACACTTTTCTCTTTATCTCATCAGAGACATTCATTGATTCAATGAATGCTCCATGCTCCAAATCTCCCAATGGGAAGGGATAATCTGTTCCATAACAAATGCGATCTGCACCAATGATATCAAGCAAATACTTGAATGCTTGTTCATCATGCGTGATGCCATCAACCCAAAATGATCCTGCATATGTTCGTGGATCTCTTATGCTATGTACATCGCAAAGATCGGGTCTTGCATGCCAACCATGTGAAATTCTTCCCATTGTAAATGGAAATGAACCTCCGGCATGAGCAAAGAGAATACGCAATCTTGGAAATTTGTCGAATATGCCACCGAATATCATTGAAGTGATTGCAAGTGTTGTTTCAGCAGGCATCCCAACAAGCCATTCCTGAAAATATCTCTTCATGCGATCTGCACCTGCCATTTCCCAAGGATGGACCATGATGCAGACATTCAAATCCTGAGCAGCCTGCCAAAATGGATGCAAAGCCGGATCATCCAAATTCATTCCATTGATATTGGAACCAATTTGTAAACCGGGCATTCCCAACACGTGTTTTACATATTCCATTTCTTTGATGGCAAGGGAAATATCTTGAAGTGGAACAGTGCCAAGTCCAATGAATCGAGGAAATCGAGTGCATATATCTGCAAGATGCTCATTCAAGAATCGTGACCAATCAGCACCATGTTCGGGTTGAGCCCAATAATTGAAAAGAACAGGTACGGTGCATAATGTCATATAATCGACATTGTGAGCATCCATGTCTTTCAAAATCACTTCCGGATTCCAACAATTCTCCTGAATCTCGCGAAAGAAATATCCATCATCACGCATCATCTTTGCAGAGCCTTCGCGATAATGATCAAGTTCGATGAATCCTCCATAACCATAACGCTCTTTGAGCGATGGCCATGTTTTGGGAAGAATATGTGCGTGAATGTCGAGTTTCATGAGTGCTTATTAAGAAAATGAGCGAGTACCCGGAATGGATTCAATGAGTCTGCGTGTATAATCATTCTTTGGTGATTCATATATCTCTTGAGCTGATCCAAGTTCAATGATTTTCCCTGCATTCATCACTGCAATACGATCACTGATGAATTTCACGACACTCAAATCATGTGAAATGAAAATATATGTCAATGTGAATTCTTCACGCAAATTCACGAGCAGATTCAATACCTGAGCTTGAACGGATACATCCAATGCGGAAACAGATTCATCACAAATAAGAAAAGATGGTTTCAATGCAAGTGCTCGGGCAATACAAATGCGTTGTCTTTGTCCACCAGAAAATTCATGAGGATAATTTCCATAATGATGTGGTTCAAGATTCACTTTGTCCAGCAAATAGTGAATATATTCTCTGCGTTGTTTGTCATTGTCCATCACATTATGAACCTTCAATACTTCCATGATTGCACTTCCAACACTCAATCGAGGATTCAATGATGAATATGGATCTTGGAAGATGATTTGAAAGTCTTTACGAAGCGTTTTCAATGCACTTTTGGACAGTGATCTAATATCTTTTCCATCAAATTCAACGGTACCGCCAGTAGGTTCTACAAGACGAAGAATCGCTCTACCGGTCGTTGTTTTTCCGCAACCTGACTCTCCAACCAGACCAAGCGTTTCACCGGGATAAACATCAAAGGAAATATCATCAACGGCTTTGACGAATCCTTTGGTTTGACCAAACACTCCGCCGGATCGTATTGGAAAATGAACCTGTAAATTATTGACGGAAAGAATCGGTGTTTGAGCCGATAATTCTTCATTGCGTTTCTTAATTGCATCACGTGAAATCACATTACTCTCAATCACATTGTCGATTGATTCTTGTGCCAATGCTTTTGGAGTGATAATGCCATCAGGAGTTTCATCCATGAAGTCGCGGACTGTTGGAAGAATATGAAGTTTTTTGTCCATACGAGGTCTGCATGCAAGCAAACCCTTCGTATATGGATGTTGAGGATTCTCAAAAATCTCTTGCACACTTCCTTGCTCAACAATTTTCCCTTTATACATCACGATAATATCATCGGCAATGTCTTTGATGACACCTAAATCATGCGTGATGAACATCATGCCCATATTATGTTTCTTTTGCAAGTCATTCATGAGGTCAAGGATTGTCGCTTGTACAGTGACATCCAATGCAGTTGTTGGTTCATCTGCAATGAGCAATGCAGGGTTACATGACATTGCCATTGCAATCATCACGCGTTGCTTTTGTCCACCTGAAAGTTGATGAGGATATTGATCCATCATCGCTTCAGGTCTGGGCAATTGAACTTCTTTCATCAATTGCAAAGCTCTATCTCTAGCCACTTCTTTGTTCACTTTCTCATGAAGCATGATTGCTTCCATGATTTGATCGCCGCATTTGAAAACTGGATTAAGAGAGGTCATGGGTTCTTGGAAAATCATCGAGATGCGATTTCCGCGATATGTACGCATCGTTTCTTCGGGCAGTGTTAGCAATTCCGTTGTTGAGCCATCATCTTCATGAAAAAGAATGGACCCACTTGCTATTCTGCCTGGAGGGTTTGGGATGAGTCGCATCACTGAAAGTGAAGTGACACTTTTTCCTGAACCTGATTCACCAACGATACCGAGAGTTTTCCCGCGATTGACAGTAAAACTGATGGAACGAACTGCTTGATGCACGCGATCTTCACTGCGGAATTCGGTGACCAAATCTTTGACTTCCAAAAGAGTAGAATTCATAAGCATGGATAAGGGATGAACATGGACGGCAAAATACGACTTTTTTCGAGGGTGCGGAATGTTTGATTATACCAAATGCGCAATGGGGAAAAATGATGAGTGAATTCTCTATTTTGCAGCATTATATCACTTGTTTTAGGAAAAGCTATGAAAGAGACCATTCTAACGGATAAAGCCCCTGCTCCTATCGGACCATATTCCCAAGGCATCAAAGTGGGGAATATGTATTATTTCTCAGGAGTTATTCCACTCAAGGCAGATGGTAGTTCAATTATAGGTTCTGAAATCGTTGATCAAACCAGACAAGTCATTTCCAATTGCAATGCACTGCTTACTGCAAGTGGTCTTACAGCATTGAATGTTGTGAAAACAACTGTCTTTCTTAAGAACATGAATGATTTTTCAGCCATGAATGCAGTTTATGCGGAGTTCTTTGGAGAATCTAAGCCGGCAAGAAGCACAGTAGAGGTAAGCAGATTACCGAAAGATGTATTAATCGAAATTGAAATGATTGCTTCAGCTTGAGATTCTTTTGCCATCGACATCATAGTTTTCTCCCTGCGATGGTAGGATGATTCTTACTTCACCATCAAACATGTCCATAGTTTCCGATGCAATGGCTTCGCATGATGCGGTTTCACCATGAATCAAGACAAGTGTCTTTGGTCTGATTTCCTGAATCAAACTCAAGATATCACGCTTTCGTGCATGAGCGCTCATGCGCACTTTTTTTACCGCACATTTTCTTTCTATGCGATGTCCGGAAAAGAGAAATGGTGTTCCCAATTCAGAATTGCTAAGCGCATATCCCGGTGAATCGGGTTCCTGCCAACCATTGAACAAAATCCCGAAACTTGGTTTTTGCATCCACTGCATTGCAAGCTTATGACTCGTGGTTTGTGGATGCATCATTCCACTTGATGCCAATACTATTGATGGCGTTGAAAAGAATGGAGCTTTTGAAAGCTCTTCATAAGGCATCGGATGTATTGCGATGTCTGAGATTTCAAAACCGGGATTCATGCGCGGTGAAGTATAGCAATAGCGATCAAAGACAGATGATATCGTTTTACTCATTCCCCCAGAGTAGATTGGCAAGTGTGGAATCATTCCTTTTCTTTGCAATTCATGAAGCATGATAAGTGTTTCTTGTGTTTTTCCCAATGCAAAACAGGGAATCAGAATACTACCATTTGCATTCGATATTTCATTGATGAATTGTGCACATTCTTTCATGATTTGTTCTTTCGTGGGATGCGATTCCTCAGCACCATTCGTACATTCGCAGAACATCACATCAACATGACGTTTGGGGAATGTTGCTTTTGGGATGAGCCACTGATCATGAAGACACATATCGCCTGTATGAAAAACAGATAATCCATTCCATTCAAGCATCGCTCCCGCAGAACCCGGTATATGCCCTGCATCATGGAATGTGCATTCCACTGGATATTGAGATCTCTTTCCATATATCTCGAAAGATTCTTGATATGCATGTGTTTCAAATACGGTTGAGATATATTCAATGATTGATTTGTCATAGAGTGAAATGGCATCCTGCATTTCTTTCGACAATTCAATCTGATCTCGAATGAGTGTGACTGTATTTTTCAGCATCACCGATGCAATGTCGCGAGTTAGCGCGGTTGTATGCATGCCTATATATGGATGTTGCTTCAACAAAAAAGGCATGCCACCGATATGATCTGTATGTGCATGTGTGATCAATAATGCATCGATGTCTTGATACTTGATGGAGTCTAATGGAGGAAATGCGCGCAGATCTCTTTCTTTGGGATGCAAACCTGCATCAATGATGATGCCCGTTCCCCCGAAAGAAAGATATGTGCAATTCGCGCCAATTTCTTCGGCGCCACCCAACACGCTAAAGTGAAATGATCGGCTCACTCCATCCACACCTTATGCCAAAGCGCAGCATTCAAAGCAGAATACAATGCCTTGCCATGTTTTCCTCGCTGTTGTTTGTGATCATTCAACATGACGCGGAAATAGGCATCATTGAGCAATCCGGATGTAATGAGTGGGGATTCGAGAATTGATTTGACAGTATAATTATACCATGGACCTCTAATCCATTCAGAAACCGGGGCGGCAAATCCTTGTTTTTTGCGATAGATGATTTCATGAGGAAGAAGTGAATCGACTCCTTTTTTGAGAAGATATTTCGATTCATTATAAGACTTCCTTTTCAATTCGGGTCTGATGCGCATGGTATATTCAACAAGTCGATGATCGAGAAATGGTACTCTTGCTTCAAGCGAATGTGCCATCGTGATTTTATCGACACGCATAAGCAATAATTCAGGAAGACGATGTGCCAATTCATAATTTGCAATTCGCTGGGCATAATCCTCAGGATTGGCTTGAATGGCAGCGATTTCTTTGTCCAATCGCAATGGCATTTCGCTTACTTCTTCTGCAAGAAATTTGAATGCCGGACCAAGCGCCTGACGCAAGTGTGAAGGTGTATAATCCACCGCGCCACCCCAATACAAGGGATGTCCTTCAATTGCTCTTCGCATATAATCAAGAATGAGATAGCGCTTTGAAGCCATGAGAAATGGCTTCACCAATTCATAGATCATTTTTTGAATTGATCTTGGATAAGAGAGAAAACGCTTCCATTCTTTTTCATGGAATTTCAAATCACGAATCATCCAAGAATATCCGATGAATTGTTCATCACTTCCTTCTCCAACTTGAATAACCGTAGTTCCGGATTCACGAGTCAATTTGCTGAGAAAATTGAGTGGAATGCAAACAGGATCTCCATTTGGTTCATCTTCGTGCCACACCAATTGTTCAAGCACAGGTAATGCATCATTGTGATCAATCACAATTTCTCTGTGATTTGTATTGAATGTTCGCGCGATGAGTCGTGCTTGCTCCAATTCATTGTATTTCTGTAATTCTTTAAATCCGACAGTGAATGTGTCAACCGGACGATCCATTAATTCAGACATCAATGCCACATTGGTGCTGGAATCAATGCCTCCACTCAAAAACACGCCAAATGGAACATCGCTCATCATGCGATCTTTCACTGATTGGCGTAGCAAACGCATGATCTCATGTACGGTGGTGGTTTCATCATGATCCCAATATCCAGCTCCTTGGGGAAGTGGCTGCCAAAAACGATGTGTGTGGAATTCACCATTTCGGAGAATGCCGAAATGCCCTGCAGGCAATTTGTGAATGCCTGTGAACATTGTATCCATGTCGCTCGACATCGAAAATGTCAAGTAATTCGCAAATTCATGATGATTGATTGAACGAGAAATGGCAGGATGTTTGAGAATGGATTTAATTTCCGAACCAAAAATGAATCTTCCATTTGCATGATGATAGTACACGGGTTTAATACCGATGCGATCTCTGGCGATGAACAGTGATTGTTCTTGTTCATCCCAAATTGCGATTCCCCACATGCCAATCATGGATTGCAAAAAGTCTGGACCATATTCAGCAAATCCATAGAGAATTGTTTCTGTATCTGAATTCGAACGATAGACATATCCCTTGGACTCAAGATCTTTTCTCAATATTGCATGATTATAAATCTCACCATTGAACACAATCGTAAAGCGTCCATCGGATGTTGACATCGGTTGATGTCCAGCAGGAGTTAAGTCGATGATTGATAATCTTCGAAATGCAAAGCCTGCTTTGCGCGAAGGTGATATCCATTGTCCTTCATCGTCGGGACCGCGATGCAGAATCACATCACTCATGGATTTCAATAATTCATGATGAATTCCTGAATCCGAAACTGCATATTCAATAACACCCGCTATTCCGCACATGATTACATGCTCACAAAAATTGATTTATTGTTTGCCGGCTTTTGGAAACATCCCGGATTGAGAAGCAACATTCAATAATATGCCAACTGCTGCTGCCGAGAAAAAGACTGCGGTCCCGCCATAGCTTAAGAATGGTAGTGGCAGACCAGTAGTTGGTAGAATTCCACAATTTACTCCCACATTGACAAATGCATAGGCGGATATCGTAATGGTGATACCAAATGCAAGCATGCTTCCAAAACGATCGGGAGCGAATCGTGCAATGCGCAATCCTCGGTAGAGGAATAATCCATACAATGTAATCATCACCAATATGCCGAAGAATCCATATTCTTCACCTATGATTGAGGAAATGAAATCGCTATAACTTTCCGGAAGAAATTTATCTCTCTGATTGCTTTGTCCTGGACCAACACCAAAGAATCCACCATTTGCAAATGCAATCAATGCTTGTTTCAATTGATAATTTGTGGATCCATCATCACCCAAGCCAATATATGACATGATGCGTTTCATGCGATACTGCGCAGAAATTCCATAAATGCCGAGCAATGAAATTCCAATTCCAAAAATTGTCAAGAAATATTGCATCTTCACATTGCCAACATAGAGCATACAAAGCATGATGATTGAAATCACCATTGCTGTTGAGAAATTTGGCTGCAATGCGATGAGTCCAATGACCAAAGCTCCGGCACCAAGAACGGGTAATAGTCCTTTTTTGAAATCATGGAGTTTATTGAAATTATCGGAAAGCCATGTTGACATGAAAATCACGAGAGCATATTTTGCATATTCCGATGGCTGAATGCTGATTCCACCAAGACTAATCCAGCGAGCCGCGCCTTTGGTTTTAACACCAATCAACAATACAAGCACCAAAGAGGCAATGCCGATGATATATGCAAGTTTCGAATAATGTTTATATCTGTGATAATCGATTCTTGCAAAGAAGATGATGCATCCAAGTGAAATCCCTACGCGGATAATCTGACCCATCACGATGCCTTCTGTCGAACCAAATTTTTGTGATGCCACATATGCACTAGCACTATACACAAAGGGAACGGAGAAAAGCAATAATGCGGTTGCGATGAAAAAAATCAACCAATCAATTTTGCCGGGAATCTCATTTGGCTTCATTGAAGTGCCTGTTCAAGATCATGAATCAAATCTTGTGCATCTTCAATTCCAATGCTGAATCGAATAAGCATTTCATGTATTCCCAATGCAGACCGCTCTTCTTCGGTGAGTAGACTATGAGATGTTTGCACTGGTATGGTCATGGTAGATTCCACTCCTCCCAAACTTGTGGCTACTGCAATCATTGAAAGTTTTTTTAGAAATGTATCTCGAAATGCTATATCATTTCCGACTAATTCAAATGACATCATGCCACCGAATCCACTCATTTGTTTTACTGCAATATCATGTCCAGGATGTGAAGCCAAACCAGGATAATGCACTTTCGCAATAGAAGGATGCTTGCTGAGCCATTCAGCTATTGTTAAAGCATTCGCATTTTGTTGTTGTACTCTCACGCCGAGAGTTTTGATGCTTCGTTCAAGTAATGACAAATCAACGGCATTGAGAGACATGCCATAAATTGCTGACAAAGTTCTGCATCGCTCGATGAAGTCTGCATTACCAATTAATGCGCCAGCCATTAAATCGCTATGTCCACCTAAATATTTTGTTGCACTATGCATGATGATATCGCAACCCAATTCAAGTGGCTTTTGATTCACAGGCGATGCGAATGTATTGTCAATCATGGTGAGAATGCGATTATCCTTGGCCCATTGCGTTATTGGTGCAATGTCTATGATGTCCAAAGTCGGATTGGTTGGCGTTTCCATATAAACGAGAACAGTATCCCCGGTGAGTTCTTCATCTAATTTCTCAGGAGTCATTGTTTCAATGAAGGTTACTCCAATATCATGCTTATTTCGAAGTATGTCAGCAAATGCTCTTGTTCCACCATAAATATTTTTTTGCATCAAAATATGTTCCCCTGGTCGGACCGCAGACAATATGCCTGCCGTAATTGCAGACATCCCTGTTGCCAATACCAATGCAGAAGCTCCGCCTTCCAATGCTGCAATCTTTTCGGCAACTGCATCATGATTTGGAATATTGAAATTTCTCGGATAAGGAACGCTGCCAATTCCATTGTGAAATGCAATAGCCGTTGATGAGCTTATTGGGGTATTAACACCACCATAAAGATCTTGTTTTGTACCAGCATGTACGGCTACCGAATTCAAACCGGAATAACCTGGATTTTTCTTTGAAAATGACATCAAAGCGCGAAAAAGTGTGATACAATGCTGCTAACAAAGATACGGGAAAAAAAGCACTTTTTCGGGTTAAAGCATAGCCGTAATTTCGCAATTGCATCATAAATTTTTGCTTTCGTGAATCATGCAGATCATTCTATCGATACTACTATGTTGTTCATTTTTGGTAATATCTTGCACTGAGGATGCACATGAAAGAATTCAAGCCAAAGGTGATACCAGTATTCAATTAACGAAACAACCCTTAAGACTTCGAGATGATACCCTTCTCATGCCTTTGACCACAAATACGGCTTGGTTTTTTGACATTGCATATCAAGATATTGGAACCGGAACCTTTTTGAATCCATCTGCAGAGTTTCCATTTCCTCAGGGCGATACATTGTATGTACATGGATCAACTATGCTTGACAGCAATCCTTGTTCATTGATTCGTACCACTGCTACTCAAAAAGGAGGTACATGGTATACAATTCGCTCGAAGGGGGTCTATAGTTGGCCTCAAGATCCTGAAGACACAACAGATGTTCCAGTATTTAGTTTGACATATAAATATCCAGCCCAAAAGGGCGAAATCTATACTTCAAATGGGGTCAAAGTGGAAGTCCGGGATACATCTGCTACCATTACCGTTCCAGCCGGATCATTCACCTGTTTTTACTATGTCTCATATTCAAAAGCCCCTGGGAATGTAGTATTTGAGAACCATGTGTGGTTATCCAAAGGGATTGGAATGGTAAGAAATGAGGCAATCATGCATCAAAAAGACATTGCACCGGTTAGGCGGATCGTCACACTGCGTCGATTCATACATGGAACAGAGCAAAAGCAATAGATGATGCTTTCGTATCTTTGTATACATTCAAACAATGGAATATTCATGTCAAATAGAACATTAGCCATTCTGATATTTCTCTCGTCAATCTTTTCATTGCATGCGAACTCTCATGATGAACTGATGAGAGCCATGCGTGATGAAGCAAAAAGAGCGCTATCTGAACTCCGCGTAGAATCTTTGCAAAAACCCTATTATGTGGAATATCTTTTAACGATTAGGAATACCGAATCTGTAAAAGCAACAATGGGTGGTACAATCAATTCGAAGCAAGGTAAATCAGCAGTATTGACTGTTGGCATACGCGTTGGAAATCCTTCATTCGACAATACAAATTTCTTTGATGTTAGCTTGGGATTTTTTGGCAGTGGTGATGATGAAGAATCTTTTAAAAATAGACGCATTCCTATTGAACTTGATTATGCTTCACTAAGAAGAGAATTATGGCTTGCAACGGATGCATGTTATAAACAATCAGCAGAATTACATTCAAAAAAAGAAGCTGCAATAAAAAATAGATTGCGTACAGATACAACCCATGATTTTATTTCTCTTGGTCCTGCTCAATTGAAAGATTATCCGGATCATGCTCCATTCGATCTTCAAAAAGCAGAAATATTGGTTCAAGAATTATCTTCTCAGTTAAAAAATGTGTCTTCAATTTCTTCCAGCACTGTTAGTATTGAGAATTTACCGGAAACATTACTCTATGTAAATAGTGAAGGAAGAGAATACATCAAAACCAAACACATGATTGGTGTTGAAATTGTCGCTTCGGGACAATGCGAAGATGGAATGCCTATTGCTGAGACTTATACCTCATATGCTCGTACATTCTCAGATTTACCTACAAAAGATTCATTGCTGAGCGCGATAAAAATCTTTGCCTCTTCTTTTGATAAAGTATATGCTGCTCCAAGAATAAGCGAGCCATATTCCGGTCCTATACTCTTTGAAGATCAAGCTGCAAATGAATTAGTTGCTCAAATTTTTGCTCCACAGTGTATTGTGCAAAGACCACCATTGACTGATAGAGGGGTACAAGACAATGATCGTTTTACCGCATTCCAAAACAAAATAGGTGGAAGGGTATTGCCGGAATTTCTCTCGGTCATTGATAATCCAATATTGCAACAGTATGACGGAACATCATTGGTTGGACATTATTCCATTGATGATGAAGGTATGCCTGCGCAATCTGTTAATCTCGTTGAAAAAGGATATTTGAAAACGCTGCTGTCAAACAGAGTTCCAACAAAAAGAATTAAATCTAGCAATGGACATGCAAGGGGCGGTGCTCCAATTTATGGGATTATACAATTGACCTGCTCCGATAAAAAGAAGGAAGCTGATAGTAAAACAATGAAATCTAAAATGATGTCCATTTGCAAAGCAAGAGAATTACCATTTGGCATCATCATTCGAAAAGCTTTGAATCAAAATATTTTATATACAGTCTTGTATGAGCAAACATCTGGTGAATACCCATTTGCTCAAGGTGATTCAAAACTGAGTGTTTTGGAAGCATATAGAGTATATCCGGATGGTAAGGAAGAACGCATTCGAGGTGGAGAATTAGCTGGTATTGCACCTGCATCTTTCAAGGACATCTTATTAGTAGGAAAAAAGAGCAGAGCTTATAATCTGCTTGCTTCTTCTGTTGTATCGGCATTCATGACCGGTGGATCACAGTTTGTTTCTGCATCGGTGATCACTCCTGATCTACTTTTTGAAGATCTTGAATTCAGGCCTATAGAAAGCGATTTTCCAAAGCCTCCACTTCTAGCTTCTCCCGTAAAACAATAATGAACTTTTTATGAGTGGGAGGGGTTATCCTCCCACTGTCATTTTCAATAGGATGAACTCATCATGTCATCAATTTCAATGTCTGCCATTTCCTCTCCGAGAGGATCTCAACTACATTGTGCCAATTGGCAAATCGAAGCTGCATATAGAATGATTCAAAATAATTTGGATCCAGAAGTTGCGGAACATCCTGAACAACTCATCGTCTATGGTGGCTATGGGAAAGCTGCAAGAAATCATGATTCACTGCATGCGATCTTAGATTCATTGCGTTCCATGAACCCTGATGAAACATTACTTGTGCAATCAGGTAAACCTGTTGGAATTGTTCCAACCCATGAACATGCTCCGAGAGTAATTATCGCAAATTCAAATCTTGTTGGTAATTGGGCAAATTGGGAAGAATTCCGTCGCTTGGATGAACTTGGTCTTATGATGTATGGGCAAATGACTGCCGGCAGTTGGATCTATATCGGTACACAAGGAATTGTGCAGGGAACCTATGAGACATTTGCTGAATGTGCACGACAACATTTTGGTGGTGATCTCTATGGTCGATTTGTTCTTACTGCAGGTTTGGGAGGAATGGGAGGTGCTCAACCTTTGGCAGCAACATTTAATGGGGCTGTTGCACTATGCATTGAAATTGACGAGTCAAGAATCGACAAACGTATTCATGATGGATATTGCGATGTAAAAATTCATGATTTGAATGAGGCATTGTCGCTTGTAAAAGAATGTGTTGAAACAAAAAAAGCATTGTCAATTGGATTGGTAGGAAATGTTGCAGAGATACTCCCCGAACTTGTCAAAAGAAATATCAAACCGGATATTGTTACAGATCAAACTGCCGCGCATGATCCACTCAATGGATATTATCCAGCAGGCATGTCAAAAGTTGAAGCAGATTTGCTTCGATCAAGTGACCCTGTAACATATTTGGAAAAAACATATCATTCCATCGGCGAACATGTAAAAGCAATGCTTGCATTTCAAGAAATGGGTTCTATCGTCTTTGATTATGGAAATAATTTAAGAGGTGTAGCCAAAGAGAAAGCAAGCATTCACAATGCATTTGATTTCCCCGGATTTGTACCTGCTTATATCAGACAATTATTCTGTGATGGAAATGGCCCATTTCGATGGGTTGCTCTTTCAGGCGATCCACAAGACATCGCTGTAACAGATCAAGCTATTATGGAATTGTTTCCTGACCATCAAGGATTGCATAGATGGATCAAGAATGCACAATCTCGCATTGGATATCAAGGACTCCCAGCCAGAATTTGCTGGTTGAACTATGGCGAAAGAGCTAAAGCGGGTGTCATGTTCAATAATCTAGTACGCGATGGCAAAGTATCAGCTCCAATTGTTATTGGTAGAGATCACCTCGATTGTGGATCAGTTGCATCCCCATATCGTGAAACCGAAGCAATGCTCGATGGTTCAGATGCGATCGCTGATTGGGTCTATCTCAATTTTGCCCTCAATACCCTCGGTGGAGCAACCTGGGTATCACTCCATCATGGAGGCGGAGTAGGTATGGGTCTCTCTCTTCATGCAGGCATGGTCATTGTGGCGGATGGGACCGATGGAGCCGAACAAAGACTCAAACGAGTACTTACATATGACCCTCTCATGGGTATAATAAGGCATACAGATGCAGGCTATAAGCGGGCTCTAGGGAATGCTGAAAAGTTTGGCATAAAAATTCCCTTATATCCAATTGTTCGAGACTAATCAACAAAACCAGAAATTTTGACAGGAAAAACGGTCAAAATGACAATAAAGTGTCACTTTGTCAATGCAAAGTGTCAGAACCTGTAAAAATGACAGATAAATAATTTTCTCACTATCAAAAGGACTGAATGGTTCGATTAGCTACAACATTTCGTAATGACACTAGGTCAGCGAATTCATCCACTGTTTTAAGGAACACAATCATGCTGGAATTTAATCAAGGGTCTACATCAGACATGAATCCTACCGATCCTGTGGCGGGATCGGAAACATCAACACCTCATACTGTCTATTATGACGATGAGCGATTTGGTGGTACCAAGGATGAAGTAGCGATTTCCACCACAGTTCTTGGAGGAGAGAAAATGAATTTAGTTTTGCAAATCGAGGCTTTGTTTAAAGCCGACCGCAAGCGTTTTTTGAACTTCATACGCCAGCGCGTTCGTACACAGGAAGATGCAGAAGACATTTTGCAAGAAGTGTTTGCCAATGTTTTGGCAGCTGCAGAACATGTGCAAAAACCCATTGAAAATCTTGCTTCTTGGGTTTTTACAGCAGTCAGAAATAAAATCATTGATTTCTATCGCAAGAAAAGAGCTGAGTCTTTCTCAGACCTTGCCACTCCGCGCCAAATAGAAGAAGGCAATGATTCGCTCGATTATTTGCTTGGTGACATGTCCTATAATCCTGATGGCGATTTATTTCGTAAGACTATTTGGGAAACAGTTCAAGATGCTCTGAAAGAATTACCTGATGAGCAACGCGAAGTGTTTGAAAGAAATGAATTTCATGGTGTTTCTTTTAGAGAAATGTCTGAAGAAACTGGTGTAAATATCAATACATTGCTTGCACGAAAGCGTTATGCTGTATTGCATCTTCGTGAGCGTCTGCAGCATTTGTATGAAGGTATGGATGATTAATCCATTATGGATAATGATGAAGCCCGATCAATAAGGTCGGGCTTTTTTGTTTTACTTTTGATTTACCAATCTTATTCTCGAATTTTACGACATGATACTACGTTTACTATTTCAAATGTATGTGGTCTTGATATTGGTATTGGGATTCTGTATTTCCAATGCAAATGCTCTAGGCCCCAAAATCTTGATAGTCACTGCTCATCCGGATGATGAAACAGCATTTGCTGCTACTATATATAAAGTGACCCATGATTTGAATGGCATTGCTGACATCCTGCTTGTAACGAATGGAGAGGGAGGGTATAAATATTCAACACTTGCTGAAGAAGTATATCATAGATCCTTGACCAATGAAGCTGAGGGAAGGAAATCATTACCAACGATACGAAAAAAAGAATTGATGTCAGGTGGTACCTATATTGGTTTGCGTGATTATCATTTCATGGATGAGCAGGACACAGGGTTTACACTCAATCCTGATTCTGTTCTCAATATCGTGTGGGATACGCTAAGAGTGATAGATAAAATCAGAGAATTACAGATAAAGCATGAGTATGATTTTGTCTTCACTTTATTGCCTGTTGAATCAACACATGGACATCACAAAGCGGCAACAATATTAGCGCTAAGAGCAATTACGGGAATGGATGTTAAGAATAAACCCATCATTGTTGGATGTAGTGTGACTGATACAACGACAAAGAACTTTGATTCTTTTTCCGGATTATCTTCTTATCCGCTAACGTCTATGCGTCCAATACTTCCATTGGATCACTTCGATAGATTGACATCTTTTGGTTTTCAACAAAAGTTAAATTATACCATCATTGTGAATTGGCTGATTGCTGAACATAAATCACAAGGTGCTATGCAATTGGCTATGGGGAAAGGTCATCATGAACAATTTTGGAATTATGCGATAAATCCACCAATGGCGGAAGAAGCAATTCGGAAATTTGCACAGCAACTTAGAGCTACACCGTTTAATGGATATCAACATGAAAAATAGCTTATTGATATTCTTGTTCTGTTGTTCAGGATTCATGTATGGTCAAGGTACATGGACGAGATTATTTGATCAGCCAGTATATGGACTTGCAATTAATCCTAAAAATCCAAACATGATGATTGCTGGAGGATTGGGAAGAACGCTCTATCGGACCTATGATGCTGGAAGAACATGGCAAATCGACAGCATCGAGTTTAGAAGTGGTAGTTCGCAATTGACGAATGTGCTGATTTCATCTGTTGATACAAATGTGGTCTTGATTGGCGGAGTATTTAATTCAATCCGTAGAAGTACAAATCAAGGAAGAGATTGGGAAACTGTTTTTGAAACAGAAAAACCGCAATTTCTTACTCCCGGGGAAACAATCATTGAAAAACCAGATGAACCTCAATTGATCTATGCCGGTGATAATGCATCGAATAGAATTTTTAGAAGTAAAGACATTGGTAAGTCCTGGGACACATTGGGTACATTGAATGTACCTGCCTTATGCACGATAGCATTTCGACATGATAGCACCAATATTATGTATGCAGGATGCAAGACGGGAATCATTGAACGCTCGACAGATGCTGGAGTAACATGGAAAAGAGTGACTATTCTTCGCGCATTTCAAGATGCAGAGATTCCCAAAATTATCTTTAGTAAAAAAGATCCATTACTTGGCTTTGCAATCATTGCATATTTTCTTCCAAATAATAAACCAAATGGTGGTGTATTCAAAACTACAGATGGCGGATATTCTTGGAAGGAACATTATTGGAGAGATACAAGCTTTTGGGCAATATGTTTTGCAGAAAAACCTCAACAGGACTTGATATTTCTCGGTGGATTTTCAGATGCCAATGATATCATTCCGGGTCCGGGTTCAATCATGAAATCAGATCTTTCATCAAGTGTTCGAATGGAATTTGATGATGAGATTCCCTGGTTTATCAATCAGGGAGGTATCATGCCAAGAAGAAATGTATGGATGCTTCGATCAGTCAATTTTTCAAATGATATGCTTGTATATGCTGCAACAGAAGCAGGTTTTTATAGATATACTGAATCCACTGTACAAGTTGAAGAAAAAGAACAAGTACAAGAGTATTTCATCAATGGACTCACATTGAGATCTAATAGTGCAATCAATACTACAATGAACATTTCTTCAATTGATGGCAGAATACTGAAAACCGGAATCGGTGAAGTGCTTTTTCATGATCTATCCGATGGGGTATATCTTGTTTCCAATTCCGTAAAACAATCCTTACCAATATTGCTTCTAAAAATGAGTAATCAACTCAATCTCCTTATCGGATCATAATATGCCACGTTATAAAGTAGTGTGTGAATATGAAGGCACGCGGTTTTCGGGATGGCAAGTGCAAAAAAATGCAAGAACCGTTCAAGGAGAATTGATTGGTGCAGCAAAGAACATCTTTGCAACAGACAAATTTGAATTATACGGTTCCGGAAGAACAGATGCCGGGGTGCATGCTCTTGAACAAGTGTTTCATCTTGATGTTGAAACAGTGCTTGCTCCTCATATCATCAAATTAAAATTGAATGATTCTTTGCCGGCTGATATCTGCATTCTTGATGTGCAAAAAACATCAAAACAATTTCATGCCAGACATGATGCAATTGAGCGAACATATCTTTATCAAATTTCTAAAAGAAGAACGGCATTTGGTAAACGATATGTGTGGTGGATAAAAGATGAATTGAATATTCAAGCCATGCAAAAGGCAGCACAATTCTTCAAAGGTATGCATGATTTTCGTTCATTCACTGCAGATGATCCCGATCATAAATCTACAAAAGTTGAAATCACAACTATTTCAGTAATAGAAGAAGGTGATTTGATTCTGATTTCGATTTCAGGTTCACATTTTTTGTGGAATATGATTCGCAGAATGATTGGCATGTTGGTAGAAATAGGTCGAGGAAAACAAACTCCTGATATCATTCCACAATTACTTAAAAAACAATCCGATTTGCCGGCTTCTTTTACAGCTCCACCATCTGGATTATATTTGGCATCAGTACGATATGAGAAATCTCCTAAAAAACATGTGCAATCACTCTTGAATATACAATGAACAAATTGACATTTTTATTCTGCTTACTGTTGTTGTCAGCATGTTCAGATAATTCGATCACTTCCCCGGAGCAGATTGTGTTCCCGGTAAGCAATGTGAGTTTTCAGCAACATGTGAAGCCATTGTTGGAATTGACATGTGCTTTCTCAAATTGCCATGATTCAGAAACTGCCGCTCGAGGAGTGGATGTGACTGGATATTTTCAATTGACTTCCAGAGCAGGACTGATTATTCCAAATAAACCTGATAATAGTCTGCTCAATCAGATTCTTGAAGGCAAACAAGGACATTTGTATACATTTCAGCAAAAAATATCCGCAGACCAAGTTCGGGGTGTGAGACAATGGGTACTCGAAGGGGCTTTAAACAATTGATGTGACCGAATGGAACTAGGACTATAAAGTATTTGTTTTGACAATATGTGTAATAACACATAAATTTGTACTCCTTTTCCCACTTTTTCACCAAATCACCATGTTTAGACTATACATTATCGCATTACTTGCAGCATTTTCTTTGAATTCTTGTGCTGATAATACATCAGTTGACCCAACCCCAAACCCAGAGATATTGCAAGTTAGATCCGTCTCCGAAGCCCGTCCTGACACCGTAATCTCGAAGTATCTCTATTTTTCATTTGATACTGGAGATTTTGTTAATCCGGCTACTTCCAATACAGATGAATGGGACATTCGATTGCCATACTTATATGGTGGTGGCAAAACAAGATCCATTGATATTGTGTTGAATTCAGGCACTATCAATTCCATTGGAAAGACCAATGGGAAGGTTATCGACACCACATTTGATCAGTTGGTTTCAGCCCCTGAGGATGTATTACTGAAAGCAGATGACACCACAAAAAGGATAATTCCCATTGCGGTTGATGGAACCGGAATGTTCACATATGACCCATCCAGTAGAACCTTGAACCCTGCCCCTCAGCGTACATTGGTGTTGAAAACAAAGAAGGGTACTTATGTAAAGTTCCAGGTATTGTCCTTGTATAAAGGGCAGCCCGCCACTCCGAGCATGATGTCGGAACTTGGGTACTATTCTTTCCGTTATGCGAAAAGTACAAACAGAAATCTCAAGACCAATTGAGTTAAGATGCTTTGTCATCAATTGCTCCTTTGGTAAATTTGTAGGTAATTATTCCACTGGAGTTATAGAATGTACGGCAGCGTAAGCATCATAGACATAGAAAACAGCGCAAAAATGCTAGATGAGGATCCAGTTCTTCTCGCCCGTTTTGAAGAAAAAATTCAAAATGGTGAGAAGATTGAGCCTCATGATTGGATGCCCAAAGAATATAGAAGACAGTTAATTCGCATGATTGAGCAGCATGCTCACTCAGAAATTATCGGTGCATTGCCTGAAGGCACATGGATTACACGTGCCCCAGGTTTCAAACGCAAGATGGCATTGATGGCAAAAGTGCAAGATGAAAGTGGTCATGCACAATTGCTTTATAATGCAGCGGAAACTCTTGGCAAAACCAGGGAAGAGATGATTAATGATCTCATCAATGGAAAATCCAAATATTCCAATGTGTTTAATTATCCGGCAAAAACCTGGGCAGACACAGCAGTTATCGCATGGTTGATTGATGCATCTGCAATCATCAATCAAGTGACAAATTCAAAAGGTTCTTATGGACCATATTGCAGAGCGCTTGAACGCATTTGCATGGAAGAGTCTTTCCATCTTCGTTATGGGTATGACAATGTCGTGACATTGGCAACAGGTACACCAAAGCAGCGTGAGATGGTGCAAGAAGCTTTGAATCGTTGGTGGCAACCAATCATGCACTTCTTCGGTCCACCGGACAAAGCTTCTGTTCATTCAGAAATTCTCATGCGCTGGAAAGTAAAGATGGCCAGCAATGATGATATGCGTCAGCAATTTTTCAATCAATATGTCCCTAAAATTCTTGAATTGGGTTTGACCATTCCCGACAAAGGACTCGTCAAAAACAAAGAGACAGGAAAGTGGGACTTTTCCGATCCCGATTGGAATGAATTCTTTGAAGTGATCAAAGGAAATGGTCCTTGCAATAAAGAACGTCTTGCGGTGCGTCGCATGGCTGAAGAGCAAGGCGAATGGGTGCGTAAGGCATTGAAGAAACAAGTGACCTATACCGTACCTTTGTCCTGATTACTTCACAAAAGCATTTCAACCCCTTCCGCGGATTTCGCTGAAGGGGTTTTTTTCTGGAAAACCAGTATAATGATCTACTTGTTTTTGCTTTTCAATATGTGTTCTTTGCATGCTTTTTCAAATGCAGATACCACACTTCCACGATTACCCAAGATTCCTCAGTTGACAAAACAAAAGGTCGACACGTCGGCAGTGTATATTCCGAAGCAGCAAGTTGTGGTGACAGGTACGCGAAATGAAGTATTGCTCAAAGATTCACCTGTTCGCGTTGAGATTGTGGATGCAAAGCAAACTGTGAGCACTGCAATGGTGAATCTTGGTGATTTACTCAGAGAGCAAACTGGACTGCTTCTGACAAATAATGTCAGAACAGGAATTCAAATGATGGGTTTGGGAGCTGATTATACGCAGATATTGATTGATGGTCAGCCAATGATTGGTCGTGTTGCCGGAGTATTGGATTTATCCAGAATTTCCGTCGGAAATATAGATCGTGTAGAGATAGTCAAAGGCCCTATGTCATCTTTATATGGAAGCGAAGCATTGGCGGGGGTGATCAATATCATCACAAAAAAACCTATATCGGGAATTTCGGGGTCAGCATTCGGACAATATCTTGACAAAGGTCCATCCGAGTTAAGAGGTGAAATGCAATATGGAGCAAATGCATTTGATGTATCAGGATTTTTTAGTCTCAAGAAGGCACAATCATTTATACTCAGTAAAGATTCAATCAGTATTCCATATCAAGGATTTTCTGATCAAACCTTTCATCTGAAAACAAAATGGTTTGCTTCTCATTCTGTGAATGTCGGTGCGGATTTTCGCATGTTTTCTAGTGAAAGTAGAGGAGCATTCATTGAATCTTTTTTTGGCCAGATAGCGTCCAATGAGGGTAGCGTCAGACAACAAGACATGCAAGGTACAATGTATGCAACATGGACGCATGGGAAGGCCAGACTACATGCCCAGCTTCATGCATCTACCTATAAAGAACGGTACAATTTCGATACAATACAAGGTGATGCAGGCAAAACAGATGATTTATCTCGAGGATTATTACGATCCTTTCTTCAATATGATGTGTTTTGGAGTGAAAGGAATCGTTTTACGTTTGGGGCGGAATATACGGTTGATGATATTGGTGGGACGCGCTATCCAGATAATCCATTTTTCTCAACATTCAGTGGATTCATACAATGGGAGGGAAATCCCACATCATGGATTTCCTATGCGCTGAGTACACGCTATGTTTATAATTCTGCTTTTGATCAAGAAGGATTGCATGAAGAACATACCCTGACTGCACTCAATAAATTATTGAATCCAAAACTGTCAATCAATTTCAAAATAAATCATGGCATCAGATTGCATACGTCGATTGGTACTGGATTCAAGGTCCCTGATTTTAGACAATTATATGTGCAATTTTCCAATAGACTCGGTGGTGCAGGATATGATTTGATTGGAGCACGCAGACTAGGAATTGATTTGCAACCTGAGCGTTCTCTTTCAATGGATGTGGGTATTATTGCTGATGAATGGACATTCACTGGACTATCTGAAACATATCCTATTCATGGATTTGCAGAATGTCGTGTATTTGATAATACACTTTCGAATCTCATAGAGTTTTTCTACACTGGAAATAATCCTCAAACCAACCAAGCAGTGTATTCATATCGAAATATTTCAAGAGCCCGCACGAGTGGTTTGGAATGCTCCATTCGATTATCCCATGCCCTAAATCAAAAAGAAAGTGAAGTGATTACTTATGCATGGGGATATCAATACCTTATTACGCGAGATCTTGAGGTGTATGATGCTGTCCTTGCTGGTAGAGCAGGTACCATCGATCCAAAAACCGGAACATTCAGAGCTTTAACTGCTGAATCCTATGGAGGTTTATGGTTCCGCTCAGCACATTCAGGAACATTTCGTTTGGGATATGAACATACATCTCTGGGGATATTGGCATCAATGAGAGCTCAATTTATAGGAAGTTTCGGAGATGAAGCCCTTGATATGAATGGCCCTGTATACAATAATAGAAAAGTCCCCGATATGGATGCAGAATATGTCCCTGGATATACTTTGCTCAATGTGGGCTTAACCAAGCAATTCAATATAGCACCCAATGCAGGAAGAATGCACATAACATGTAGTGTGAATAATGTGCTCAATACCATGAATCTTAAGTCCCTGCCCAATCTATTTGGCAGACAATTCGCCCTTTCTTTTCAATGGATCTGGTAGAGACACTTTCAGTATAATTCCCTAAATTATCATCCAATTCATTCGTCAACAGACAGCATCAATCAACAGAGGTAATTATGAATAATGCGTATTTGGAAGAAGTTCGTGCCACAGCCTTGGCTGAAGCACAAAAAGCGTATATGGTAAAAGTCTATGGCTGGATGGTTGCAGGACTCATGTCAACAGGTTTGGTTGGTGGATTTGTTGCTAGTGACAATTCTATGATTTCAACAATGGTTGATTATTTCTGGTTTTTCATCATAGCTGAATTTGCTTTGGTATTTGCATTGTCTGCATTTATCCATAAAATGAGCACGCCTATTGCGATGCTTGCATTTATTGGTTATTCAGTATTAAATGGAATTACACTTTCTGCAGTATTACTTGCATATGATGAATCCGCAGTATTAAGTGCATTTCTTACTACTTCATGCACATTTGCTGCAATGAGTGTATATGGTATCACAACCAAAAAAGACCTGACTTCATGGGGTTCATTTTTCTTCATGGGATTAATTGGAATCGTGATTGCAAGCATAGTGAATATCTTTCTTGAAAGTTCAGCTCTTAGTTTTGCAATTTCATTGATTGGAGTTTTTGTATTTATTGGTTTGACTGCTTATGACACACAAAAAATCAAAGAGTCTGCCGATTTAGAATTGCAGGGAAGTGAACTTGCATCCAAAGGAGCAATTCTTGGTGCTTTAACACTCTATCTTGATTTTATCAATCTATTTCTATTCATCTTACGCCTTTTTGGCGGAAGTAGTGATGATTGATCTTTCATACTGTTAACTCAGGCAGAAGTCAGGTACTTCTGCCCTTTTTTTTATATGAGCACTCAATCACAATTCATTCAACATCGACTGAATTTTGCCAAAGATCTTCTGAAATCCGGCAATATTCACAGAGCCATATCTATTTGTGAAGATTTGCTTTCTCCTGCATCTATGGTATCGCATGGCAAAGAAATCTTTGCATTTATTGCAGATGCTGTAGAGCAATCAGGGAATGTTCAAAAAGCACATGATATTAGAGTCCGCGCAAAAGAATTATTTGAAGATTCCTCGGATACAGAATTCAAAATATCAACTCAAACTGCAGTAACTGCCGAAACATATCTTTCGGATATTCTTCCTTCATTACTATTGCCAAATGAATCAGAAATCGAGTTGATCATGTATGATGACATATTCTTTTCATATGATTCAATCCACTCGATCTCTACTTCTGTCAATCTACCTGTCATGCATCGGTCAGATGATTCCAAAAGAAGTTTAAGTGCGCTTGAAGAATTGGCAAAGAGATTGGAACATGCAAAAATTCCTGTTTTAGAAGAAGAGAAAACGCTGCCATCACCATCATTCATGCCGTCGATTGTGACGGAAACAATGGCAACTATCTATGAACAACAAGGTGCTTTTGCACAGGCAATCAAGGCATATCAAGTATTGGCAAGGAATAATCCGGATAAATTGGAATATTATGAATCAAAGATTGTGCAGTTACGACTTCGTCAATAGGATAAATCATGAATAAGCAATGGACTATCATTGAACAGTATGCTTCAGTTCTAAAAAATACGCAACTGAAGGAATTATTTATAGAAGATGTCGATCGTGCTGAATATTTCACGGTAACATTGTCTCATGCATATGTTGATTATTCAAGACAAAGAATCAATAGACAATTAAGACAGGAGCTTTGCACTTTTGCTAGGGAGATTGGTTTGCGTGATGCATTCAATGGGATGATGCATGGCAATATCATGAATAGTACAGAACAAAGAAGTGTGTTGCACACTGCATTGCGTGCTCCAAAGGAAAAGCAAATCAAGGTTAATGGTAACGATATCATCCCTGAGATTCATGCAGTATTGGAAAGGATACGCGCATTTAGTGCATCAATACGATCCGGTGAAATAAAGGGATATACAGGTAAGTCATTTACTGATATTGTCAATATTGGAATAGGTGGATCAGATTTGGGTCCCAATATGGTTTGTAATGCATTGAAGTTTTATTCTCGAAGAGATCTTCGCATGCATTTTGTCTCAAATGTAGATCCCACTCATCTTATAGAAACGCTGCATCAATGTTCTCCAGATACCACATTGTTTATCATCTCCTCAAAAACATTCACGACTGAAGAGACAATGACAAATGCTCATGCGGCAAAACAATGGTTTCTAGACAATGGTGGAGCATCATGGGAATTACATGCTTGTGCTGTATCTGCAAATCTTGAAAAAACAAGTGCATTTGGAATTCCTCACGAAAGAGTATTTGGATTTTGGGATTGGGTTGGCGGAAGATATTCTGTTTGGTCAGCAATTGGTATTTCCATTGCAATAAGTCTTGGTTATGATCACTTTGAATCATTTCTAGCAGGTGCGCATTCAATGGATATGCATATGGCTGAGTCTGTAGAAGAAGATAATATTCCCATCATGCTCGGTTTGATTGATGTAATGAATGCAATGTGCTTTGATATCCGCTCGCATGCAATCATACCCTATGATGAATATTTACGAATGTTCCCTGCATTTCTACAGCAGATGATCATGGAGAGCAATGGTAAATCTGTTAGCAAAGACGGACATGAATTGGCGCATCACACTTCACCAATCATATGGGGTCAGCCAGGAACCGATGCACAACATTCATTTTTCCAATTATTACATCAGGGAACAGAACAAGTAAATACTGAATTTATCGTTTGCGCATGCCCACTGAACCCGATTGATGACATGCATGAACGGTTGCTTGCAAATTGTGCTGCACAATCTGCGGCTTTGATGCATGGAAAAACCAAGCAGGAAGTAATACAAGAATTATCTCAGACTTCAAATGTTGATCAACAACATTCTCTCATCCCACATAAAATATTTCCCGGTAATAGACCATCGACAACAATCATGTTGAAGGAATTGCATCCATTTTCTTTGGGATGGTTAATAGCATTATATGAACATAGAACATTTGTGCAAGGATATGTATGGGATATTTGTTCTTATGATCAATGGGGTGTTGAGTTGGGTAAAGTATTGGCCAAACAACTGTTGCCAGCCGTGAAAGACTCTACACTGTTATCAGGTATTGAAGATTCTTCCACACAGCACTTCTTGTCCACCATGCATGCTTTTAGGTCCTGATTATGGCAACCATTCCCACATTGATGAATGAAGCATTGTCACACTATGCTGAACAATATTTTTCATCAGAAAATGAAGAGTTAAAACAACTATTGCATGAAGCAGAACTTGCTGGAATTCCATCGATTTCAATTGGAGGAGTGCAGGGTGCCTTTTTACAAATACTCATTCATTTGATTGATGCGAAAACAGTCGTTGAAATTGGGTCGCTTGCCGGATATTCAGCAATCACAATGGCATTGGCAATGAAAGATGGTGGCATTGTGCATTGTTATGAAAAAGAATCTGAATTCTGTGAATTCATCAAAATGCAATCTTCAAGAATGAATATTCAAGATCGAATTTGCATTCATGATGGAGATGCATCAAATTCATTGCAAACTGATATTCCCAAGAATATAGATATGATTTTCATTGATGCAGATAAGCCATCCTATATTCATTATGCTGAATTATTGATACCATCATTGCGAAGTGGTGGATTGCTCATTGGAGATAATGCATTGGCTTGGGGATATGTAGCTGATGAACATCCGGAATTTGAGCCAGAAAATGTACGAGGAATTCAGGCATTTAATCAATTTGTCATAAAACATTCGGCATTATATTCTCCTGCAATCGTACCTTTAGGCGATGGCATGTGTATAGCCATAAAAAAATAATGCAATCTTGAGATCATGCTTTGATTTTTCGCTTTTACGTTTCCTTTCATCAATATCTCTTTGAGTATCATGATACATTTCTTCAAAGTTGGAACGCATACAATTTCATTGTCTGATATTCGAGATATCAACCTTCAATATGATTATCAACAGAATGAAATATTTGTTGATCTTGAATTGAATGGTGGAATTCAGATAAGTTTAAATCTTGACGATTCATTATTATTCATGAATGAATTCATTCAAAAAATAACAGAAGAAAAGAATTTGTAAAGTGAGATATCTCATTGAACTGTTGGAGTAATTCTTCAATGTTCGATTTGACACTGATGGAATGGCTTATGCAAAGGCGAAACATCAGTATATTGCAAGTGTTATTACTCTTGATGATGGCATGAAAGCTAAGATTAAACTTCTCGCATCAGATGCGGCAATTTATGGCGTCACTACATTATTGACGCGATCTATGAGCTTTTTGCTCACGCCATTGTACACTCATGCGCTTGCGAATAGATCCGAATTTGGGGTATATGCCTATTTGTATTCATTACTTGCATTTGTTAATGTGGTTTATGCATTCGGTATGGATACAGCATTTCTACGATTTTATTCATCCAAAGAACCCAATAAAACTGAACAAGCATTCTCATTCTCTTGGTGGATGATCGCGCTTATTGGCGTGATTTGTACCTTGTTAATTTTCATTACCGCAGATTCAATAGCCGGATGGATTCCTGATTTGAAAGGACAAGGCATTCTCATTCGTGCAATTGCATTGATTCCGCTTTTTGATGCACTCACAAATGTTCCTTATAATTTGTTAAGAATGCAAAGAAGAGCAAAGATGTTTGGCTTTTTACGCATTGCAAATGTTGCAATCAATCTAATGCTCAATCTCCTATTGGTTGGATATTTCAATAAAGGTCTTTATGGAATCATCCTATCAGGAATCATATCATCGTTAGTTGCAGTGATTGGTGTATTGCCGATTATAGTTAAATGGGTAAGGATGAAGTATGATGCAATATTGTCAAAAGAGATGCTTCAATTTGGCCTCCCAACAATGCCATCGGCATTTTCCGGAATGATGTTGCAAGTGGCAGATAGACCAATCATGACATCCATTGCAGGTTCAGACACTACAGGCCTTTATCAAGCTAATTATCGCTTGGGAATTCCCATGATGATGCTTGTGGCTGTTTTTGAATTTGCATATAAACCATTTTACCTTTCGCATCATGAGGATGAAGATGCTCCGCGTCTTTTTGCGCGTATCTTTACCTATTTTTTAATCATAGCATGTTTTGTCTTTTTGATAATCTCGCTGTTCATACAAGAAATCGTGACAAGTTCACTTGGTGGAATCTCGCTCATTCATCAATCATATTGGGAAGGAATCGGAATAATACCGATTATACTGGGTGGGTATATATTAAATGGAGTTGCAACGAATGTTGCATTAGGACTACACATCTCTAAAAAAACAATGTGGTTACCAATAGCAACAGGGTTGGCTGCAGTCACAAATATAGTATTGCTCTTTATGTTGGTGCCTTCTTATGGTATCTATGGAGGAGCATGGGCCACATTTGTTGCATATGCAGTGAGTGCAGGCATCTTATGGAATATCTCGATGAGAGTATATCCATTACCGTATGAATGGTTTAGATTATTCGGAACAGCAATAGTAACAATCGTATTGTTTAGTCTTTCCACAATATTCGAGTTCAGTGCACTCATAAAAATCATGCTTCTCATTGCTTTCCCAGTTATTCTCTTTGCAGCGGGGATTCTCAATTCTCAAGAAAAGCAATTCATCAAAAAAGTACTCGGCAACTATTCATGATACCTTCTAAGCATCGCATGTATTGCATTGTCTTTGTTTTTTTGAGCTTTATATTCTTTTCACCTCTAAATGCTCAGAAAGTACTCATCCCTATGGACCTTGTTCAAACGGATCATCTAAAGGCATATGGTCTCACCTATTGGGCATTAACAAAGAATGTCCAAACTGAGTGGTTGCTAAATTATCGTGGTGGATCATTTCTGCTTGATGCCGAAACATTCCTCATAGCTGAGTGCCGAATTCGCGGGGTTGGTTTTGAACAATTGAGCGCTTCCCAAGCACAAGCAATTTACGCTGAAGTGCAGAGTGAAAAAGCAAATATGGATGTGATAAAATTGGAGAAGCCACCAAGAATAGCAGTATATACACCACCCGGTTCACGACCTTGGGATGATGCAGTGACAATGGTTCTTGAATATGCCGAAGTGAAATATGACAAGATATGGGATGAGGAAGTCTTGCGAGAAAAATTATCGGATTATGATTGGTTACATTTACATCATGAAGATTTCACCGGACAATACGGTAAGTTTTTTGCTAATTATGCAACAGCTCCATGGTATATCCAACAAGTTACATTGCTTGAGACAACTGCAAAAAAACTCGGATTCAAAAAAGTATCTGACTTGAAAAGAGCTATCGTACAAAAAATAAAAGCATATATAGATCAGGGTGGGTTCATGTTTGCAATGTGCTCAGCAACTGACTCATATGATATAGCATTGGCTGCGGCAAATACAGATATCTGTGAGACCATGTTTGATGGTGATCCTATTCAAATTGGATATGATAAAAAGATTGACTTTACCCAAACATTTGCTTTTGACAATTTCGAGATCTATACAGATCCGTATCGATATGAATATTCCTCCATTGATGTTGATGCAAGTCTTAGGGTCAATAATGCTTCTGTGGATTATTTTACATTATTTGACTTTTCAGCGAAGTATGATCCGGTGCCTACGATGCTCACCCAATGTCATGCAAATATCATCAAGAATTTTTTGGGTCAGACCACAGCATTTCATAAAGAACAAATCAAAAAATCAGTCACCGTACTTGCCGAACGCGAAGGTACCGATGAAGTGAAGTATATTCATGGAAATATAGGCCGTGGTACATTCACATGGTATGGAGGCCATGATCCTGAGGATTATCAGCATGCGGTTGGCGATCCTCCGACTGACATATCGCTTCATAAGAATTCCCCTGGTTACAGACTCATTCTCAATAATATTCTATTTCCGGCTGCAAAGAAGAAAAAGCAGAAAACCTAAAAAATAGCATTCATCAAAAGGGTATCTTTGCACATCAATTTCAGGAAATCATTATGCCCACTTATGACCCTACACAATTTGGATTTTCAACAAGAGCTATTCATGCTGGACAAGAACCGGATCCTTTGACTGGTGCGGTGACTGTCCCATTATATCAAACTTCAACATATGCTCAAGAGGGAATTGGGCAGCATAAGGGTTTTGAATATGCTCGGACGCAGAATCCAACAAGATTTGCATGGGAAGCGAGCATGGCAAATTTGGAACAAGGATATGCAGGTTTTGCATTTGGTAGTGGAATGGCTGCTATTGACGCCGTCATGCGATTGCTATCTTCCGGTGATCATGTTATATGTGCAGAAGATATGTATGGTGGAACATTTAGATTATTTGATAAAGTACTCAAACGATATGGTATAGAGTTTTCGGTTGTTGACATGACAAATCATGATGCCGTGAAGTCTGCAATACAATCCGGCAAGACAAAAATGATTTATACTGAATCACCAACAAATCCGATGATGAAATTAACGGATATCGCTGAGCTTGCAATCATTGCACATGATGCAAATACATTGCTCATCGTGGATAATACATTTGCGAGTCCATATGCACAAAAGCCAATCACATTGGGTGCGGATATCGTTTTGCATAGCGCAACAAAATACTTGGGTGGACATTCAGATCTTGTAAGTGGAATTGTAGTTGCAAAAACAGAATCTATTGCTGAACAATTACGATTTATTCAAAATGCTGCAGGTGCGGTGCCTGGTCCGATGGAATGTTGGTTATGTTTACGATCCATAAAGACACTATCTGTTCGTATGAAGCAACATGAAGAAAATGCAAAAGCGATTGCTGAATATTGTGCAAAGCACCCGTCAATACAAGCCACGCACTATCCCGGTTTGGAACAACATCCACAGCATGATTTAGCAAAAAAGCAAATGACTGGATTTGGTGGAATGATATCAATTGAACTTGGATCAATTGTAAAGGCGAAGAAATTCACGACATCTGTCAAACTCTTCACGCTTGCAGAATCTTTAGGTGGTGTTGAATCTCTAGTATGTCATCCAGTAAGCATGACTCATGGCTCAATTCCTCAAGAGCAGAGGGAACGATTGGGAATTACAGAAGGTTTGGTTCGATTGTCTGTAGGGATTGAGGATAAAGAAGACCTCCTGGCAGACATAGCACAGGCATTGGATGCAATTTCATGAACTACAATTCGCAAAAACGCAGTGAATCAGCATCTATCAATCATGCTACAGCTGCAGAAATCACCACATTGTCAAATGGAATTCGGATAGTTAGTGAATATGTTCCGGATGTACATTCATTCTCTTTGGGAATTTGGATAGCTTCCGGTTCTCGGGATGAAATTGATGGAAGGGAAGGTGTATTTCATTTTTTAGAACATCTTGCATTTCGTCGCACGGAGTTTCGCAGTACAAAAGCATTAGCAGACGCATTTGAACAAATGGGTGCTTATTCGAATGCATTCACTACCAAAGAACATACATGTTTCTATGTAAGAGCTTTGTCGAAAGACTTTTCAAAAGTGTATTCATTAATGGCAGAATTAACACTTTCACCTGCACTGGATCCAAAGGATATTGAAAAAGAACGCATGATCATCATTGAAGAAATTCATTCATGCGAAGATGAACCGGAAGAAGTGATTTTTGAAGCAGGTGAGGGAGCACTGTTTGCATCACATTCTTTAGCGCATTCCATTACGGGTACGATTGAGACGGTATCTTCAATCACAAGAACTGATTTATTACATGCTCGTTCCAATATGTTTCGACCCGATGAAATCGTTATTGCAGTTGCAGGAAATATTCCACATGACCTTCTTGTCGAACATGTTGCATCAACGTTTACTATGCCTAAAGCAACGAAGAAGAGTCAGTCACGAATAAAGCCTCGCAAGAATAGAGCAAAACATATAGTCCAAAAAAGAGCATTCCAACAAGGACATGTATTGCTTGGTCGAGTGACAAGCGGATTATTCTCTCGAGAGCGACATGCACTCATTTTGTTAAATATCATTCTTGGAGAAGGAATGAGTTCCCGATTATATCAATCGATCCGTGAAAAACATGGATTGGGATATACGGTGTATTCTGCTTTGGATTTATACACAGATAGTGGGACATTATACTTATACACTGCATCCGACAATGCGAACATTGAAAAGGCCAAAGATGCCATGATGCATGAATGCCATCGATTGATACATACAGCTCCGGTGGGCAAAAAAGAATTGGAAAGAGCTAAAGCGCAGGTAAGATCATCAGTCATTATGTCGCTTGAGAGCATGTCATCCAGAATGCAGGCACTTGGCCGAGGATTGCTAGAAGAAGGCCATATAGAGCCATTTCAGGAAACCATTCAAAAAATAGATGCAGTGACAGAAGATCAACTTGCAAAAGTGGCTGCTTCTTACTGTGAAACCTCTGGTTGGTCATCAGTGTTAATACAAACACAGTAAACGCAGTTTTTGAAGCATTGTGGTTCATTGCTTTTTCGTAATTTTCAAGAGTACATGAAGTCATACATATACATCATACTCCTTCTTGTTCTCGTAATGGGTGCATGCGCACCAGAAGAGAACATCGTCACGCCCAATCAGGATGTGTGGACATTGTTTTCAATCCCGGCAGACCAGAATGGAATGTATTCTGAAAAAGTTTCCGGAACAACTTTGTCTGATAGGAAGAACATCTATAACGCAACTTCTCGAATCGGCAGGGCATATATTTATCGTGATCAGGTATATGTATTATTGCCTGAGTCAATGAGCATCAAGATTTTGAGTAGATCAAATTATGCTGAATTGCATACCATTGATTTTTCTTCTCTACAGAAAAAGCCCATATCGATGGCATTTGGAAATGCAACTACCGCTTATATCATTTTTGAGAATGATAGTATAGTCATGTTATATGACATTTTGAATGAGAAACTTGCAAGCACAATTTCAGTGGGAAAAAATACAGTTGACATTATCACTGGATCAGGAGATAGGCAGAATCAAGTATTTGTTGCAAATCTTTCTTCGAATACGATTTCTCATATTGACACAAGAACCAATAAAGTTGAAAAGCAATATGAAGTATTGACTGGACCTCGTTTTTTGGCAAGTGATCCAACCGGAGCGAAACTTATTTATGTTTCTGAAGGAGCTGGTAAGTCAAATAGTGGGAATTCTAATAAGAGTACTGCTGGGATTGGATTTATTGATATTGACAAGAAATTATTGCTGGCACAAATGACTATTTCAACGAGAGAAATGGATAGTGTTGATGCCATCCCGAATGGATTGGCTGTGACAGCAAATGAATGGGCATTTATTCCATTTTCCAATGGACTTGTAAGAGTTGACACTAGGGAATATAAAACCTATACAACAATCTCCAAGAATGTGTATTCGGGGATAGTGAACAATGATAGAAGGCGTGAAGTTCTTGTAATAAAAGACTATGAGATTCAGGTATTAAATGATAATTCTGGTTTGATTCAGCGTGTATTGCAATCATCCCTTCCTGTAAAATCTATTATTCCTCAATAATGTAATTCCAATGAAGAAGTTAGCATCGATAGCTTTGCTTATGCTTGCATTTGCTTCCCTAACGTATGTTGTGTCGAGGGGAATTTCTTCTTATCAAAAAAAAGAAAATCTACAAAAGCATGCATCAGGCATAGTATTATATGAGCAGCGTTGTGCAACATGTCATCAATCCAATGGGGAAGGCATATCCGGATTATATCCTCCTTTACAATCCAGTGATTATGTAGTTGAAAATAAACATCGCATCATCAATGTTTTATTGCAAGGGTTATCAGGAGAGATCATTGTAAATGGTGTGAGATATAATGGTGTGATGCATCCTGTACCAGGAACTGATCAGGAAATAGCAGACATATTAAATTATATTTCTAGTGAATTTGGCAATGGGGAAATGACGTTTGCAAAAGAAGAGATTGCCGTACTGAGAGAATTACATTCCAATCATTCTTCGAATTGATGCTTATTTCTTCAATTCTGTTGACTTGTATAGCTCAAGTTTTTTTCCATGTCTATTGCTAATTGAGATATTCAGAATTGAAGCCAATGTAGGCATGATATCTGCAGGATCTGTTGTGCCCATTATTTGTCCTGGCTCAATTCCTCCGCCGAAAAACATCAGTGGAACATATCTGTCATATTCATAGGCAGTACCATGATTTGCAGGTTTGGGTCCAAAAAGCCAATATGGTTTCACCATGAACATGACTTCCCCTGTTCGATCTGGATGGATGTCATTTTGGAACATTGTCAATAGTTCTTTATTCCAACCAGCTGGTAATCTACCTTGTTGAATCATTGCAGTTGGAACTGCATATGCAATTCCTTGTATGGAAGATAATATTGAGCATACGGTGTCAATAACAGCTGAGAGTTGATATCCACTGCTTCTTACCATTGTATCATTGAGGAATAATGATGGAGGCTCAAAATATGTAATCCATGATCCTTCCTTTTGCATGCCGATCCGTTTTTTCATTTCGGATTCCACTTTTTGCAGAAAGGGCTTTTCTTGAATTCTTCCTGCATCTACAGGTACTTTCCCAAATGTTGTGATATACTCTGGAATTGGTGCAACTCCATGATCCGATGTTATCACCATGATATAATTGTTTCTACCGATTGTATTATCCAAATGATCGATGAATGTTCCCAGAATTGAATCTGCATGGACATATAGCTCCTGAACTTCTCTACTGTCTGGTCCGAAGAGGTGTCCGATTAAATCCGTAGTTGAAACTCCGATGCTGACAATATCTGTAAATGAGTCCTTTCCAATCTTCTCTTGTTGCATGGCATATTTCACTGCATCAAACAGATAAGAAATGGAATATGGGGAAGACATCAATGCCTCAGTATAGTGTTCTTCATGAGGATATCCGAGATCATGAGGGAATTGTTTATCTCCACCGGGAAAATTTCCTTCCACAGATATTGAGTCTTGATATGCCAATGAATCATGAATACTTGTTGTCCATTTTTTCCCTGCATATGCGCTATATGGGAAAGCGGCATTTACCTTTTTGAGCCATCTTGGTTGCTGATAAAATGATGATGTAGTAAAACTTTTTGATTTCCAATCGAACCAACAAACCGAATTGGATTTGCTTTTGCCAGCCATCAAGATTGCTGCTCTATCTTTGAGAGCAAGTGAAATCCCTTTGCTTTTTGGCGATAGTAGTCGTAGTTCATCACCAAGTGTAGTTTGAGACAATAGTTTGGGAGAGCGACCAATAGCAGTATTTGATTTGACTGGCGAAGATTTATCCTCAGTGCAATAGCACGTACATCCTGAAGGTGAATCGAAAAAGTCATTGGATACAATGCCTGTTTGTGAAGGATATGAGCCGGTCAATAAGACGGCATGTCCAGGGCAAGTAACATTTGAAACATGATTGAAATAACAAAGAGGTGAATACAAGCCATTATTCATAATCTTCTTAAACCCTTTCTCGCCCCATAACCGTGAAAAGCGTTCTGGATAGTCTCCACGCATTTGGTCAAATGAAATCACGACAATTGCCTTCGGAGCTTTAATGATCTGTTGTTTTTGAGCAGTTAAAGGTGCAATGCAGGCAAAAAGAAATACGCAGACTGAGATGAATGGGGAACAAGACATGAGTGGTCAATGAAATTGGAAGAAATTTCTGTTGCAAAAATGCGAAAAATATTGGATTTTTGCCTTCCAATCATTGAAGTTGGCAATACCGGAGGAATCGCATAATGGTATTGCAGCAGTCTTGAAAACTGCCGGGCTTCCGCCTGTGGGGGTTCGAGTCCCTCTTCCTCCGCAACCCTGATAAACACTGGGTTTTCTGACCGATAATTACATCAAGTAGTTATCGGTTTTTTTATTGGGGTAATTGGTTGTTAGGTCTGTATAATAATTCTATTAACTGTATTGTATATCAGTAGTTATCGTATTATCAGTTAATATAAATTATACATACCGTTCACATCTTACAGTCTTCATATCATCCATTTCCAATCATCATTCAGTGATTTCATTCAGAGATATGAGTGCACCAATATTCCGAATCGTAGTATTTTGCCATTACTTTATACTAGAAATGTTGAGTTCCGAGGAAAATAATGAACAAATTATCTTTATTCATATTTGAAAGAATCCCTTCACTATACGACGCTTTGGATTTGGAGAATTCCGAGATTCAAATGAATGAAGAAGGCTATCTTGAATTCTTGTCGAGATTTCTTTCTACTATTCTTGCGCTCGAGAAACAACAAGCATATGAAAGGGTATTAGAATATTCAGACCTCCTTCTTACGATATCTGAGCAAAGTTTTATCGACATAGAAAAGATTAAATTGGAATTTGCGTATTATGCTCACTTTAATACAACAATAAAAATCGGAAAGATATCAACTAACTTAGGCATGATGTATCAACATGCAAATAATGTAAATGAATCATATAAGTATTTTAAAATCTCAATTGATGCAGGAATCAGAAGTAATAATATACCCATACTTGCAAATGCTTATGATAATTTATCAACACTATATTTAGGTATATCTGATTTTGCGAATGCACTAGCTTCAAATGAGTTGGCTTTGATTGAATATCGAAAATTACAAGATCATCTCAGTGAAGCAAGAAATATAGGGGCAATTGGGGTTATCTACTATTATATGAATGATTTAGATAGGGCAAAAGAGTATTTCCAAATTGCGTACGATGAATGCGAAAAACACCAATATAAAAGGGGGATGTCAAATTGGATTGGAAATATTGGTAATGTGCATGCTGAAAGAGGTGAATATGACTTTGCGCTTACGCAGTACTCTCAAGCGATGAATATCAGCATCGAATTAAAGGATGATCAAAAGATAGGGTTGTGGAAAGGGAATATTGCAGATTTATATTTTGATATGAATAAATACGATGAAGCAGTACCACTATACACTGAAGCAATACAAACATTGGAACATTATGGTGAAATTGTGAATGCCTTGCATTTTAGATGTCAATATTCCCGACTTTTCACTTTACCGAATATGAATCTACTCGGAGTTGAAGATGCAAAGGACTATATATCTCATTGTTTAGAAATGTCAATAACATATGGTTTGAAAAAAGAAGAATACTTATCTCATTCTGTTCTTTCCTCGCTCTATGAAAAATATCAGGACTGGGAAAAAGCACTACATCATCATAAAGAATATGTATCGATAAAGCAGCTGGTGCACTCAAAAGAAATTGAAGAAAGTGCTAGGAATTTCGACTTTGGAAGAAGACTTCAAAAAATGGAAGAAGAAAGGTCACTTGAACTGGCTAGATTGCATCAAAAAGAATCCATGTTACATGATCTTCTTCCGGGAGGCATTTCCGATAGGATTATCAATGGTGAGGAGTTGGTAGCTGAATTATATCAAGATATTGCAATCATGTTCTGTGATATCGTTGGTTTCACAGAAATAAGTGAAAGACTAGGGCCGGAGTCTACTATTAGGAGCCTTAATACATTCTACACTTCTTTTGATTCTATTATTCAAAAGCATGGAATAGAAAAGATTAAAACGATTGGTGATTGTTATATGGCAGCAAGTGGATTATTTGATAGAGAATCAGATTATATCCATAATATCATGCTTTGTGCAGCACAAATATTACAATTAACAACAGAGTTAACTTTTATAGATGGAACACCACTTCAGGTTAGAATAGGACTCCATGCAGGTAATGCCATGGCAGGTGTATTGGGAGACAAAAAATATACATTTGATGTCTGGGGTGATACTGTTAACACTTCTGCCAGAATGGAAGCATATGGACACCCAGGCGCTATTCAAATTACAGAATCTATGATGCGTTCATTAAACCTTTCTAGACTTCCACAATTGCAACTATGGAAAGAACACATGATCCAAGTCAAAGGAAAAGGAGAAATGAAAACCGCACTGCTTACATTAGTGAAATAAATAATTCTATAATAGAAGTTAAAGCTCGCTCATTCAATTCTGTGCTCATCAATCAAACGATAGAATCTGATTTAGTATGCCTCTAGTCAACTTGAAGTTGATGATATTAATCACGAACAATGAAATTTCCGCTTTTAACGATGGCTCCTTTATGTCCAAGTACATACATATACGATCCGCTTTCCAATGCAGCACCATTATCTCCGATGCCATCCCATTGAACATGATAGATTCCAGGTTCGAGCATAATACCCATTGAAATCTCTTTTCTCATTTGTCCTTTCATGTCAAAGATGTGAACATCATAACTCCCGGCTTGTTTAATATCAAGAGGGAAGATCATTGAGCCATTTGAGGGATTTGGATATGGTTCATTACGAAGGTACTCGTCATTCCAAAACATTGCAATACCGGTTGATAAACTATCATAGCACTTATTTGCAGGAATGGTATATGTTGCCGCAACATCTTTATTCTTACGATTTGAAGTTTCATTTTTTGGAAGATAGGCTCTGACATATTCGACTTGAATCTGAGTTGGTTGTACGCGAATTCTCATATGACCTGAGTTTGGCAAAATCTCACCATTCAAGTACCCATAATCTTTTGCTGAATTGACACCTGAAAAGTTTGGATGACTTGGCTGTGGACATTCTTGATAAATTAAGCAGTCCATTTCCTGCTTTGCAAAGAAATGATCATGTCCATGGAAAAAGATAGTTGCTTTATTCTCGCGTAATATGTCTTTAATAGGCTTATACCAACCTGGTCTATTCTTTTCAAAACCTCTCGTTCCATCAAGATTATTTCCACCCCATTCATACAGCGAAGCAAATTCAATTCCGCCACGACCAAGTGGGTCGCCACCAACCAATTGATGAGCCATGATAAACTTGAATGGAGAAGTGCTTTGTTCTAGCGATTTCTTCAGCCAATCATATTGCACTTTCCCGAGAGTCCATCTCCAACCATTTAAACTATCCGGTTTTGTCATTGTATACCAATATGGATCCAACACAAAGAACTGTGCATCACCCCATGTGAATGAATAATAATTGTGTCTTTGTCCTACATATTGGTGCACAATTGTATCACCGGTATAAAAATCATTGGGATAAGGATTCATGAAGAATCGTTTGCGTTCATTTGTGGACCATACTGCAAAATTCTCACCATTGTTTTTCAAATTCCAACCAGCTTCACCTTCGTGATTGCCTAAGGCAATGAACAACGGAACTGAATGATTGATTCTTTCATAGTAAGAACGCAATAGATTGCATCGATAAAGTATGGTGTCTTTGGTAACTACTTTTTGTGCATTGCCCAATTTGTCTGTCATCAGAATATCACCCAAGTCAAACATCAAATCAGGCATATCGGTCAATTGGTTTTGCAAACATAAAGCATATAATGCTGTATCACTCTGCACATCAAGATGTGGATCGGCTTGCACCACAAATGTAAATGGTTCTCCGGATTTCTTAGCCGTTCTGAACAGACGAGTAGGTTGAGATAATATCTCGCCCGAAACAGTATCCTTCACATATTCAACCACATATGAATATTCTTTGGAGGCCTGCAATCCATCTACAAGAATTTCAACCGGTTCACCCTTTTTGGCTATTTGCCATGCAGTTGCTTGATCTCTGATAAATGCAGAAGTACCATATTTCACTCTTGCATATGCATCTTGATCAAAAAAGATGGAAACCATGATGGAATGATCGGTTGGTCTGCCCAATATCTCGGACCTTATCACACTTTGAGCATGAACAAATGAAGATTGGATGCAAAGCAGAACAATGATTGAAATATATTTCATGATAGTTGTATTGTATTAATGAATGATGCAAATCGGTTTTGACACCGTACCAGTGCTTGATTTGATGACTAGCATATAATGTCCTGAAGCAATAGATTCAGTATTCATTATACTACCATTGATATGAGCAATGTGATTTCCAAGTGTATTGATGAGTGTCATTGTGGTTTCATCATTAGAATATTCATTGGAAATCTGAATTGATTTATCATAGAAACTCATTTCAGCAATTTCTTTTGTAGGAGTTTCTTCTTGAATACCTGTTGCTGATTGTACTGTATATGAGAATGCGATGTCACGATTATGTGGTCCAGCAATTGCAGTATCCGCGGGAAGATATGCTGTTACAAAGTCTACCTTCACCCCTTGTGGTGAAACAGTGACTGTCAAATGGCCGGAACCTCCTAGGGTATCTGATGTATATGCATCTGCATTCGCGAGCTTCCCAATTTCATAGGTTGAATCTGATGGCATTGGACATTCTTGATAGGTGACACCATCGAGTACTTCATGGGCAAATAAATGATCATGTCCTTGGAAGAAAATATTCACTCCATTGTCAACGAATAATTGATGTATCGGTTTACCCCAGTTGGGCCTGTATTTGTCAAATTGATTACCGCCTTTTGAATCCATGCCTCCCCATTCAAAGTACTTTGCATTGGTGATTGCACCTCTACCTTGACCCCGAACATGATGAGCGAATACAAATTTATATTTGGATGTACTTTCTTCGAGAGTTTTCTTTAGCCAAGAATATTGCGGATAACCAAGTGTCCAATTCCAGTTTTGTGGTTTTGCAGATGTATCGCATTGATCACGATAAACATCCAATACCACGAATAATGCATCTCCCCAAGTCCATGAATAGTAGTTTTCTGGGGTGCCAATGCCATAAGCCTCTTCATTTGTATTCCCGGAATAAAAACTATTTGGATATGGATTGGGATAATAAAATTTTCTCCACAATGTTCCCCAAACGGCAAGATTTGCTCCAGGATTTTTGAGAAGATAATAATCCATTTCGCCTTCATGATTTCCTAGACAGAAATAGAATGGGATGGAATGAGTTATGTTACCAAGAAAAGGTCGATAATCAAGATGCAGATCTTGTAATTCCTTTGATGTGATGTCAAAAGGATTGTGATCATCACCAAAAGTATCACCCAAAGAAAGCATGAAATCGGGCTTTTCTGCTGCTTGATTTGCAAGACATATTTGATACAGACTTCTCACACCTTTTTTGTCATAGAGATGTTCATCTGCTTCAATGGTGAACTTGAAAGTGCTACCTTTTACTCTTTGAGTGTGAAATGTATATTCAGGAGTCTGGGAATATCCGGCATTTCCTGTATTGTATTGAATTCTATAGTAATATCGACTATTCGGCTGGAGTCCGGTGATATCTAATTCAAAAGGGATGCCTGGCTCAGCTTTTACTGTTTTAGAAGTGGAGCCATATACCCCAGGAGATGAGCCATATTCAACATACCACTCTGTGGATTTATCGAATAATACACTCGCTGTGATTGAAGTATCTGTTGGTCTTCCCAGAATGATATTGGGTAATTGTGCCTTAACAGAAATAATGGCTGTAAAAGCGAGGAGTAGAATACTGAATCTGAATTTCATTGAATTTCTGCCATAAAATGAAAGGAAGTCAAAAATCCCTCTTTTGACATTAGAAACAATAAAAAGTTTAATTATTTGCAATTTTTAACCAATGGCTGATTTATATAATGATAGAAACACATAACATTAAAGTCATAATCTTTACAGATTCTTGATGAAAAGGAAAAACTTACGAAACATCAACTAGATAAGTTGCAATAAAATCTTCTCAATAATTTTTCGTGGATAAATCATGAACATTTTGTACGTTTTCCTTCTTGTGATGCTTGCTGGGGGAACTGCTTTTTCTCAGCAAACATTTCCTGCATTGGATACCAATTTCAATGCAAAAACAATCATAGTCCCACAATCTCCAATCCAAACCAAACTCGTATTTGTAGGGGGTAAAGACACTGTTATTGGAATTAATGGTCAAAAGCAACTTGCCAAACAATGGCATGATTTCATTGGTTATACTCCAATCAATCCTCAAGCACCTAATGACTCAGCTTATATTACTATCAATCATGAAATGCGTGTAAAAGATGATATTCTTGGTGATGGAGGTGGAATGACAGTGTTTAAAGTCAAAAAAACATTGTCCGGCGATTATGTCGTCGATGGCGGTTATCGAAATGTCGACTTTTCAGCAGTTGGGAATACTTTGGCTAATTGCGGAGGTATCAGTGCTCGCAGTGGAAGAATATGGACAGCTGAGGAGTGGGTTCAGACTTCAAATGCAGACATATTTGTTGGTCTGGTACCGGTTGAAGGAAAGGACACTACCAGAGCCGGTTATGGTAAAGGTGCAAGTTTCACAACTGTACCAGGTCTAGGTATCAGGGATACTAATGACTGGACAATCCCTTCAAATGCACAATATGCTGGAAGAACAATCAAAAAGTTTCAAAATTTCAATTGGCTCGTTGAAATTGATCCGGCTTCAGCTAAAGCAACAAGAAAAATGTACAATTGGGGTCGTTTTGAACATGAAGGCGGAGTAGTCATGTCCGATAATAAAACAGTATATCTCACAGATGATAATCAACCGTCGGTTTTCTTCAAATTCGTGGCGAATCAAGCAGGGAATTTCAATGAAGGGCAACTTTTTGCTTATAAACAATCTGCAGATGGAAATAGTGGAAGTTGGGTAACTATTGAAAACTCTTTAGACTCAATGCTTACATCAAGAAATGTGGCGCTCCGAAAAGGAGCAACAATGTTTACACGCTTTGAATGGATTACAGATGTTAAGGGCAAAGTGTATATTACTGAGACAGGACGTGATAATTCAGGAACATCTTTCAAAGACGGAATGAAACTTGGTGGAACACTTGCAAAACATCTAACAGATCGAGATATATACAATGGACCATTTTCAGATTCAACAATGAAAACTAAGGATACGGTCATCATCGACTATTATGGAAGAGTCTTGGAATTTGATCCCGCAACAGACAAAATGAGAATTTTCTTGGAGGGTGGCAAAGCTCCTGATTATGCAAAAAACAAAGTTCATTTATCGAATCCCGATGGATTGGTTTCTTGGAACTTGAATGGAAAAGATTATCTCGTGATTCAAGAAGATTTGAATGGAAGAAGCAAGGGAAGAGTTGGTAATCCCGATGTTGATGGATCGGGAAATAATATTTGTGAAATCTATGTTGTTGATATGAGTAAAGCTAATCCAACACTTGATGATCTCCGCAGATTACTTATCACTCCGAATGGTGCTGAAGTAACAGGTGCAATTCCAACCCCGGATGGTAAAGCAATGTTTGTAAATTCACAACATCCTTCTTTGGCAAATACCGGCGATTTTGCAAATTCATGCACGATGTTGATCACGGGTCTTGACAAATATGTGACATCCGTATTTGAAGATCCAACATTTGATTCACAAACTGGTTTTCAGGTATATCCGAATCCTGCGACAAGAACTTTGTACTTCAATGAAATGTCTGATGTATCAATCTATACAATTGGTGGACAACGCGTAAAGGTTGCATGGAATACTGATAAAATTGACATCACAGAACTTATTCCAGGAACATATTTTGTTCAGAATATTCGTGGTGATGTTCAGAAAATCATCATACAATAATCAATGTTAATTTGAAAAGGGTCCGGCCTCAATGGGTTCGGACCTTTTTCTACATATATTGACTATCATGAAACACATTTTCTTTCTTTCGATACTGCTCATAGGTTGCATAGTCATACTTGCTATGAAATATGACGATGTCACCATACCCGAAATGGTGAGATCGTCGATGGTGAAATCAGTGGATTCGACTCTTGAAGCTTGCAATGATTTTGAAAGGATTTTACGCAATGGAACATCCTCGCAATCAAAGAATCTTCTAAGTTCATTTGCGAGGATTCGAAATTCATACAAGAGAATAGAATGGTTTCTGAGCCAGATTGAGCCTGAATCAGCTTTATTGATCAATGGACCGCCACTTCCAAGATTGGATGAATATGTACCGAAGATTATTGAATTAGAGCCGGAAGGACTGCAGACTATCGAAGAAACTTTATCTGAAGATGAAATTGAGAAACATTCTGCAACATTGATTGGGTTGATTCGCTCCGTAAAACAACATCTCATTGATGTGAAGTCTGTTTTTTTATCTATTCCACTTAGTGATAGAGTTATTTTAGAGGCAATACGAAGTAATATTATTCGCATTGGCACATTAGGGATATCAGGATTCGACACCCCTTCATTTAGCAATTCATTACAAGAAAGCGCAATTTCATTGAAAGCTTCTCGTATTGCTTTGGAGTATTATAAAACAGCCTTTGAAAAAGTGGGAAAATCACAATCCGACAGACTTTTTGGACTAATGATCAAAGCTGAAGACATTCTAAAAAAAGTACATGATGTCGATGCTTTTGATCGATGGACTTTCATCAAAGATTATTGTAATCCGATCTATGCTTTGATTGGTGAATTACATAGAGCAACTGGTATCGAAACAAATAATGAAGTATCGAGAAAGAATACGATACTTCGATATAAGGCACCTACAATTTATCATACTCAAGCATTCGATCCTTATGGATTTGCAAGAAATCAATATGAAATTGCTGACGATAAGAAAATAACATTAGGGAAGATATTGTTTGAAAGTGCATTATTATCTAAGTCTCGCAATATGTCATGTGCAACATGTCACAATCCAGATAGGGCATTCTCGGATGGATATGCAAAAAGTCCTGGTTCTGTCATGCATACAAATACTGATAGGAATACTCCAGGTCTATTAAATGTTGCATTATCTCCCAGATACTTTCATGATTCAAGAACCAATTTTTTAGAAGAGCAAATTGAACATGTAGTTTCCAATGCAATTGAATTCAATACAGATTACTTGTCTATGGCAGGAATTCTTGCAAAGGATTCAACAATTATGATGGCTTTTCAAAATGCTTATCCCACAGAATCCGGAGCAATCAATGCAATGACGATATCATCAGCTTTGTCTGCTTATATCAGAAGTTTGATTTCTTTTGAAAGTCCGGTCGATTCACTCTTGCGAGGTGAAAAAGTTGTTTCACTCAAAGGTGAAAAACTCAGTGCAGTAAAAAGAGGGCTTAATCTATTCATGGGAAAAGCCGCTTGTGCAACATGTCATTTTCCGCCAACATATTCTGGGCTTGTTCCACCGCATTTCAAGGAAATGGAGTCGGAAGTACTCGGTGTGCCTGTTCATCCCAAATCGAAAACAATAGATCCTGATATGGGTAAAGGAGGAGTATATAAATACGCATCAACTATCTATGCGCATGCATTCAAAACTCCCGGTTTGAGAAATATTGGAAAAACAGCACCATATATGCACAATGGTGCATATAAAACTCTGGAAGAAGTAATGGAGTTTTATAATCTTGGTGGAGGACAAGGTCTTGGAATTCAAGTGCCCAATCAAACACTACCGTCTGATAAGCTTAATTTGACAAAAACAGAAATCCGAGATATCATTGAGTTTATGAAGGCTTTGGAGGATAAAAGAAAGTACTAAAAGATCCCCTCCTCGACTCCGCTCGGAGGGCTCTCGTATCGCTCGGAGGGCAAAGCTTACCTTACCGATTGCAGTACTTAGCTCTCCGATTGCAGCACATAGCTCTCCGAGCGAAGCCGAGGAGAGCGTTCATTTATATACTATTCAAAATTCTTCCAATGGCTATCATTCTTACATTCTGCAAGTGAGTGCAATAACTCATAATTACCTTCTATAAGTGCCTTTTTCTTATTGTGTCCCCAATTGTGGATTTGTCTCTCTCGTTTATACGCCAGATAGACATTTTCGAATACTTCCACATACACCAAAGTCACGGGCAATCTCTTTTTGGTATGATTTGCTCCAATACCGGACATATGTTGATGAAATCTGCGCATAAGATTTTTCGTGCTCCCTACATAGTAAGAATGGTCAGAACAGCGAAGAATATACATGTAACCTGGCATTTGAAATCCCTAATTATACATGTCAATCTGCACTATTCATAAGAAACATTCATCACTGAAAACCCTCCCATCAGTCAACATTGCATTATCTCTCCAAGAAAACAAGTATTTTGATTAAAATTTTGCGAAGCTTTATAAAAAAATGCGTTTGAAGTTAGACACTCTCCCATATGACCCCAAAGATTATAGCGACTCAATTTTGGCTCGCTTATGGATATCCATTGCAATAGTTCTTTTGCCATTTTTTAGCAAATCTACTGATGCCGGGATTGGCATGATGGAGGTCATAATTGCAGCATTTTATCATGGATCATTGATACTTTGGTTTTTGTGGCATTTGATTGTAAGAAGAAGAAAAATCTTTCGCAATGGTGGTGATGTATTGGCGGGTTTGTTTTTTGGGGCATCATTTTTTAGCGTCATTGTTTCTTATGGCAATGATGTCGAGCCCATGCAATGGATTCGTAGTTGGCAATTGCCGGTTTTGATGTTGTTTTATTTTCCGATAAGAGAGCATTTTCGCACACGAGAGCAAATTCAATATCTCATCATCTTGCTTGCCATTGTCTTTGCATGTTTTGGATTATTTAATCTCTATGAATACAAACAAGTAACTGCAAAATTTCAATATGGTTATGAAGTACTCTATAAAGGAGTTCGCAATGATGCATCTATGTTTGGTGCAGCTGGAATCATAGCCCTTCTAATGTTTGTCAGCATGAAAAGTATATCGGGGAAAATCATCTCTATAGCATTTGCCTCACTCTATATCCTCGTACTAGTGGCTTCTCTAGCTCGAACATCATGGGTTGCTTTTTTGCTCAGCTTATGTATTCTTGTTTTTCTACTCGATGCTTCAAAAAGGAGATTGTTGATAGGCACATTTGCTGGTTTTATCATAGCAGCCATAGTTGTATTGGTGACATTTTTCCCAAATGCTTCGGAACTGGCTTTCACTGTAGTAGAAACCAGACTTTCAAGTAGTGTGAATCTTAACACAGATAGATCTTATCTAGGCAGGGTACTCGAAACCCAAGAAGTGATGAAAGGTGTCATGAATTTCCCGCTGGGTGGCAATGGCTTCCAAAAAGAACATTTACGATATGATTTGATTTTAATGGCTCATCTCAGAGCAGTATATTCCCATAATGGATATTCAGGACTCATGTTCAAAGCAGGTATCCCGCTTGCAGTCACATTCTGGCTCATCATATTGTACAATATCATTTCCGGAATCATCATTGCACGAAAAAATAGACATGATTCCCTCATTCAAATATTGGCACTTGGTTCTGCTACTGCTTTGATTTGCTATTGTATCACCAATTATGCTGAGGGTGTATTTGAATCTAGGTCTGGACTGATCACTACGGGATATTTGATTGCCTTGATAGGAAGTGCAAGACTTCTATGGGAAAGTGAAAGGGTAGAGAAGATTGAGAATAGTTAGTAGACAGAAAAAAATCACATTTGCACATAAGTAAGAAATATGTAAATTGTGTCAGGGTTTTGTAGCCAAACACTCAATGGGATGTGAAAGGGTTTTTCCGGCACATGTACATGGCCTAAAAGGGATGAATTCAGGACTGAATTTAGGCGTTATCTACAAATCTCATAATTAATTGTTTTAGTATCGCTAAATAAGATTGCCTCATGTATTTGAGGGTCATAAATCTATTTATGTGATAAATCCAGACATCTGGGGCCCCGTATTACGGGATATTATATTTACTTTTTTTAGGGATATCATGAAAACTACCCTATCCTCTGTGTGGATTCGAGTCCTTTGTTGTCTCGCGATCCTTTTCAATGGCTCAATGCTCATGGCTCAATTTCCTGAGACCATCAGCGTGCCATCATTTACGGGTAAACCCGTACAGTCATCCGTACTCAAGCCGGGAGTGCGATATAAGGTGACGGTTTCCGGTACATATTCCATGTGGAAATGGTTGCCAAATATTGATTCTATTGGAGTTGATGCAAATTATATCTACGATGTACCTCGTAGTGAAATTGATGCGATGCGTTGGCCGGAAGAGCAGTATATCATCTATCCTCTTGATACAGTGATCTCACTTCCGCTACCGCAATGGGTTGGGTCTGAAACAATCTTTCCGCCAAATAATCCAATCATCAGCATTTTGTTTCCGCTTTACAAGTTCGATTTTAGGAAACACATGGGTTTCCGCATTGATGGATCACCCATGTTACCAAGACAAAGCTATAATCCAAACAATATTTATAGTTATGTGACTGTTGGTCTTGGCAAGGCTTTGACATTCCAGATTCTTGATTCAGTTATCAGTGTGGTTTCAGGAAGAACACTTCCGGCATATTTGGATAATGCAGGACATCTAACCGTTAGAATTGAACAAACGCAGCCTGATTCCATCTATGTCGATGAATGTGGAGATCACTTTGCAATTGATAGTGCCAAGTATATGAAACTGGGATTGAATATTGCACTATTGAGAAATGCATTTGATCCTGCTTCAAAACCCTATAATCTTTTGAAAAAAGGTGAGTTCAATAAGATAGGGTTACTCGATCGTGGTATATTTTACTGTGCTGACTCAATGTCATGTAGCAGCGAGGTCAAAGGTTCTTTGGCATTATCAATGGTGTTTGACAGATCAGGAAGTATGCTCTTCGACATCAATCAAAATACAGGTGAAATTCGTGCAGATGCAGCGAAGTCTGCAGGTATTGGCTTTGTGAACAAACTGAGCGATAGTAATAAATTATCCATCATATCTTTTGCAGATGCAGTTTCAGTTGATAAAGATTGGTCAACAAAAAATGCCAATCCAACTGCAATCAACACTATTAATAACATTTATAGTAGAGTGAATGGTCGAACAGCATTCTATGCTGCACTCATCCAAGCAATAAATAGAACCAAAACACAAACAACGACAAAAAAGGCGATCATTGCATTAACTGATGGGGTTAATAATATTGAACCACTTGATGTAAAAGCAGTTTACAATGAAATTTCAACAAGCGGTACTCTTCCAATCTATATTGTTGCTTTAGGGTTTGACCTTACTGAACCTGGAATGCAAGCTGCTATTGAAAATATGAAAGAAATTGCCAAGCGTTCCAATGGAAAATTTTTCACTGTGCAAGATTCTGCTGAGCTTATCAAAGTATATGATACATTGAGTACAGAAGTGAATAGCGAAGAGTGTTGCACAGTCTATTTCAATGTATCACCTTGTGACTCTACAAAAAGTGATACAGTGCGTACTGCCACTGTTTATTACATTGACAATGGTAATGTGAAAACAAAAGACATCACATACAAAACTCCATGTAAAAAGCTCTTGGCTGGAATGCGTATGCGGGATATAGATCCTTCTCAAGCAGCACCTCAAAAACCAATACACATTTTGAAAATCACAAATGCTCGTCAATTCGCTTTAAGTGTGCCACAGCATGCGAAAGGTCTTATCACCATTGAGTTATATGATCCAAATGGCATGTTGATAGGTGAGGTTTATAGAAATAATCACAATGCTGGTAAACAAGAGCTTCCTCTGAAATTCAAGGGAATGGAAAAGGGATTCTATAGAGCTGTCATTCGCGTGAATGGAGAAATGATTCATCAACTTCCTATGGAGGTAATACAATGATGCTGTCACATAATCAACTTCATTCACAATTTTTGAGAAATACAATGAAACCTATACAGCAAATCTTGCTTTGGGCTTGCCTATTGTGTTCGAGTATGAATGTTTATGCATTCGACAGCACAATTGTTGTCTTGCAAGCCAATGATCCTAAGATTATCAAAACAGCTCCAACCGATAATGGGCAAAGCTATACCATAACCGTTACAGGTACATATTCGATGTGGCCTGAATTCACAGCCTATGGCGTCGATGCAATGTATGTGTATCATGTCCCTTCCAGACAATTAGCAACAGGCTATTGGCCAATGGAAATGTATAAGAATAATGATACGCTCAATCTATGGAAATTGGATGTCTATTCATTGGCATTACCGGTACACTATCCTTCAATTATTCCTACCGATGCTCAATTGACTGAGATATCCCAAAAGTATAATTCACCGGGATATTCATTGAAAACAAAAATCCATCCATTCAATCATATTGGATTTAGATTCAATGATGCACCTATCAATAATTATTTGCCAATCCAAAGAAATTTCAGATTGGGTGATCATACCTATACATTTACTTGGATTGGGGATGGGAAAGAAATATCACTTCAAATACTGGATTCAATTATTAGCAGAACAGAAAAAGGCGTGATGGGAGGATATCTAGACAATTCAGGAAGTTTGACGGTAAAGATTGAAAAGACAAAAAATATTGTCTTTTGCGATGTACAATCCACTGTGAATGGTAATACCTTCCAATTACAAGTTGATGCTTCTGTCTTTACTGATTCATTGCAAAATGTCACCGAAGATCAATTTAGAAAAGGTAAAATTGGCCTTTTTGACAATGATAATTTCTTATGTCCTATTGACATTCAATGCGATAAAGGTCAAACCATTCAAGACAGTCTTGCTATTGGCCTCTTGGTTGATAGATCAGGATCTATGACATTGCCAATTGACTCATTGAAAGATACAACCATTCGAATGAACGCTATCAAAATAGCAGCAAGTAAGTTTTTGGATGGAATGAAAATCCAAGACTCTGCTTTTGCAATGTCATTTGCAACCCAAGTGACATTAGATCAAGACTGGACAAATAATATTTCTTTATTGAAGTCAGCAGTGAATTCCTTGGAAGCTAATGGTTGGACTTCGCTTTATGAGGCTATCATAAAAGGGGTTA
>RGCF01000091.1 GCA_009919265.1 Bacteroidota bacterium
GGCTCTAAAGGCTTCTTCTGAGCATCGTAACTTCCCATTCCAGAAGGATGTAGTTCTAGATGAAATTGTGGAGATTACACCTGTTGGTCTAGAAAAGTATCCTAAGTTATATGATTTGACAGTGCCTGGAACATTCACATTTGGTTTGGCGAATGGCCTTCAAGTCTATGATACCGCCGACACAGGCTATATCCAGCGACAGCTCGTCAAGGCCATGGAGGATTTAACCGTCCAATACGATGGTTCCGTCCGAGACAGCCGCATGAATATGGTTCAATTCAAATACGGCGAGGACGGAATCAATGCGACCAAGATAGAGTCGGCGAGCTTGGGTCTTGGAAAGTTGAGTGATATGGAGGTTCGGCGGGATTACGGGATGGAGAACGCAGATATGACGGGTGTATTGGCGGAAGGCACTTTGCGTGGCGAAGATTCGGAGGCCCTGAAGTCATTCGCAGAGCAAGTGCTGGTGGATCGCAAAATGCTCGTGGAGGGAGTTCAGCGGTCGAGACAGGATGTAGCGCTGTTTGCCTCTGTGAACATTGATCGTGTCTTGACGAATGTGATAACTAGTTTCCGTCTGGAAAAGAAGACAACGGATTTGACGCCTCTCTATGTTCTACAGGGAATTGAGAAGCTCATTGAGAGGACGCAGACATATCATAAACTCTGGGCGGCTCTTCTTCGTTTCTATCTGGCACCCCACAAGATGGTTCTCAAGGAGCGCCTGACACGCAAGGCATTTGATACAGTGTGTGAGATGATTGTTGTGAAGAATTGGCAGGGGTGGGCGCAGCCTGGGGAGCAGGTGGGTATCATCGCGGCACAGAGTATTGGTGAGCCATCGACACAGATGACACTCAATAGTGTAGATTGGGATACCCCAATAATGATTGCAAAGAATGGTCTAATCGTCTGTCCTCGGATTGGGGAATTCATAGATGAAAAGATGGCCATGTCGCCGGATGAGATTCAGGAGTTTCCAAATAACCAGCTCTACATGGAGTTGAAGGATGGAAATGATTGGCAGGCGATTTCATGCGATGAGTCTGGTAAAATGATGTGGACAAAGTTGGAAGCCATTACTCGGCACCCTGTTGTAAATGAGGACGGCACGGATACTATTCTGGAAGTGACACTCGCATCTGGGCGCTCTTTAAAAGCCACCAAGGGTAAGTCATTCCTTACAAAGGTGGGTGACAAAGTGCAGGATATAAATGGATCTGAGTTGCGCGTAGGTGATGTAATTCCTATTGCAAACTCTTTGGCCATAGGTGATTTACAAACGGTGAAGAGCCTGAGTCTCAGAGAACATCTGCCTCCAACGGACTGGCTCTATGGCACGGATGTCCATGCGGCTCTTACTGAATTACGGGGTTCGGACCGTAATTGGTTCCAGAAGAATAATGGGACACTCTTCACTGTGCCCTACAGTCGCAGCGATGCATTCCGTGAGGCCTTTGTGGACGGGAAGAATACAAACGCAGCAGCTATACAGCGAGGGTTTGTATATCCATCGAGAACTCGCCCGGATGTTTCGCAGATTCCTGCAGAGATTCTACTCACAGAGTCCTTTGGATTCTTCGTAGGTGCCTATCTGGCGGAGGGTATGAGCAATACAACACAAGTGAATATCACAAATAATGATACGGGCTATTTGAAAAAGGTGTCTGCCCTTATGACCGAGTGGAATGTGGGGACCCATATCGTATCTGGACAACGTGAAGCTGAAAAGTCGGGAATCCACGGACAAACCACTAGTTTGGTTATTCATTCAACGCTACTTGCCACTCTCATGCAGAAACTCTTTGGTCGTGTGAGTTACGAGAAGACAATGCCTGACTGGGTATTTCAAGCATCGGATGAGTTTGTTCAGGGTCTCATAGACGGCTATATAAGTGGGGATGGAACAATAGAAAAGAAAACAGGCTGTGTAAAGGTGACGTCCGTTTCAAAGGATCTCCTTACACGTTTCGGCACACTGTTGGCTCGTTTCGGAATCTTCAGCACACTGTCAAAGAGAACACCTGAGAAGGGGGTCTTTGATTCTGTGCGCACAAACTATACATTAACTGTTCTCGCAAAATACAGTAGCGTGTTTGCTAATACATTTCGTCTATCCGTGGATAGCAAACAGGCGATATTAGAAGCGCACTTTAAAGAAGGTAAGGAGCGCACATGTCGCCGCAAAGTAACGTGTGACATGGTGTGGGACGAAATCACGTCTATTCAGGAAATTCGCCCTATGAAGGACCGCGTCTATGACCTGACGGTTGCCACCACGCGCAACTTTATGACAATGGATTGTATTGCCTGCAAAGATACCTTTCATTTAGCTGGTGTAGCTGCCAAGTCGAATGTCACGCGAGGTGTGCCGCGTTTGAAGGAGTTGCTCAAAGTTACACAGAATCCCAAGGCGATTTCTTTAACGGTGACCTTGAAATCTGACATTCGTGATTCGAAGGAAAAGGCGAGGAAGGTCGCGCAGGACTTGGAACTCACACTGCTGAAGGACATTACAGTGAAGGCCGCCATTTACTATGATCCGGATGATTCGACGACGGTGCTTGAGGAGGACCGCGATCTCATTAAGTTCTACAAGGCGTTTGAGGCGGAAATGGATCCTGATGCCGCGCCGGTCCCCAAGTTTGGCGAAGGAGAGGAAGAGGAAAAGCAGATGTGGAGCAGGCTGATGCTTCGTCTGGAGCTTGATAGGGAGCGCATGTTTATGAAGAATATCAGTATGGATGATATAGCCTTTGTGCTTCGACAGAAATTCGGAACGGCGATTAATCTTGTCTATAGCGACTATAACTCGCAGCGCTTGATTATGCGTGTGCGCATTCCTCCCGAAATGAACTCGGGTATGGACGATTTACTGTCCCTCAAGAAGCTACAGAATAGGCTGCTAACAGGGATTGTGATTCGCGGTGTGCCTGGGATTAAGGCGGTGAATTTCCGCCAAGATAAAGATGTGATGGAATTTAATACAGAAGAGGGTGCGTATAAGCAAATTACGCAATATGTGCTGGATACGGATGGCACGAACTTTCTCACGGTGATGAATCATCCATATGTGGATGGGACGAAGCTGACGAGTAGTCACGTGCATGATATATACCCGAATTTGGGTATTGAAGCCACGCGTGCCACACTTATCCATGAGATTACGACATTATTTGAGGAGTCGGGTGTGAATTGTCGGCACTTGGGGCTGCTGTGCGATGTAATGACACGCGCGGGGCGTCTAATGTCGGCAGATAGGTATGGTATTAACAAGATGGATATAGGTCCTATAGCGAAGGCATCCTTTGAGGAGACGGAGAAGATTCTCTTGCGAGCTGCCTTATTTGGCGAAATGGATCCCGTAACAGGTATTTCGGCGAATATTATGATGGGACAGCCTATACGTGGTGGAACGGGATTCTTCGATGTGCTCTTTGATGAGTCGGCATTCATGCGGCTCCAGGAGGGCATGACACCGGTGGAGGGCTTTGAAGAAGAGGATGAGGGTCCTACACAAGAGGAAATTAACGCAGAGTTACACGAGGATCAGGATGATATGTGTTCTACAGCGCGCCTGCGTATGAACGTGGCGATGCCTCAGAGAGCAGTTCTCATGGATGAAGAAGACGTAGAAATTACCATTGTTGGGGGCGAGGAGTAAGGGTTAAGGCCCACATACTATACTAACGTATGGAAACGGACTCGGCGACAAAACCGCCTTGGAACTATGTGCAATGGCAGTCACGTATTCTTTCGCCCTTGAAAGAAGTCAGATTTGGCGAATGGCGCGATGAACATCCCAATATACTACGAACCGCGAAAGACCGTATTTCTGCATTAGAGGAAATACATCGTTGGGAACTTGTCAAAAAAATGGTGAATCCCTATGAAATGGTCTATACGCACGAGGATGTTCATTTTCATCCATCTATTAGTGTAATTAAACCACTCAGTCGTTCGTATTTTAAACTTATTGAAATATTGGATGTTCTCCAGTTTTTTGATAATTTACCGAAACAAATGACAAAAATACGTTCAGCACATATTGCCGAGGGTCCTGGTGGTTTTATTCAAGCATGTACGGATGTTGCGCAACGTAAAAAAAAGACGATTCATAATGCCACCGCGATGACATTAAGACCCACCAATCAGCGCGTTCCTGGATGGCGCAGAGCTTCTTCTTTTCTTCAAAGTCACCGTGAAGTGCGTCTTCATTATGGGGCGGACGGGACGGGGGATATATATGTAGAAGCGAATCGTGATTCGTTTGTGGCTGCTGTATCGCCAGGCGCGATACTTTTCACGGCGGACGGAGGATTTGATTTTAGTATCAATTATCATTATCAAGAAAAATCAGTATATAAACTATTAGTTAATTCCGCCTTGACAGGGCTTCGCTGTTTACAGTCCGATGGATGCTTTGTGCTCAAGCTTTTTGATATTTTTTCAGAATCCACTATTGTATTAATTGGGCTTTTAGGGCGCTGTTTTAAGGAATGGACATTGTATAAACCGGCCATATCTCGCCCTTGTAATTCGGAACGATATTTCTTGGGGCGGGGATGTATGAGCGGCCTACAGGATGTGCTTACATTCCTACAGATGATTGTATTGAATATAGACAAAGATATATATCCTATTGATAGTTCGGACGTGATGGGGCCTACGGAATGCTCATACGTTCGTTCTCATGTTCGTATACATATGGAACAACAGTGCAATGCCATTTCTACAGCAGAACAATACGCAATTCATCCAGAAATATGGTATGATACCCAACTTATGAATGACTTTAGAAAGAGTTTAGCTTGGTGTCAGCGTTTCCATATACCCTATATTATAACAAAGCCTATCGCTGTTCATCCGGTTGTATATACTTCTGCGCCAAGCGCTTACCGACAATTACCGTTGCTTGGTGGTGATTTAAAGAGCCATTCCCCATGCGATCCAACATTGTCAACATTGTCTGCAGTGTGCTTGGATCAAAATCTGGACCAGTCACAGTCTCAAACAGATGGGGATAGTCACGAACAAACTCGGGGAGCCGTTCCTTGATATCATCCAATGTTTTGCCGGCGGCCTGGAACTCCCGGATACGGTGTATCATTGTACGCACGTAAGTAGCTCGCTCTATGGCTGGAAAGTCAAGAGAGCGAGATTCTGCATCTCGGATAGAATCTTCAATAGAAGGGCCTGTATCGCGAGGGCCACGGTTGCCGGATGCTGGCATTTTTCTTTAGTCGCATTTAATTTGCCCGTTTTTTACGTTGTATGCCGTTAGAATGGAGCCAGAGGATTCTACAATCAAGACTATGCGCTCTATATTTAATCAGTTCAAGCAGCCATATTTAAATGAACATTCGGGTGGGGGTGATACGGAGAATGATATGGAGAATGATACAAATAATTCAAACCAGAATGTGGAGCGTGGAATGATGAATGTAAAGAATCATATTGAAGAATTATATGAAATAGTGATGGGTGTGATTAAGAATAATGGTGTTATACCCGATACCTACGATTCTACAAAACGTGCCGTGTGTTCTGTATTTGAAAAAAAGGGTGTATTTCCTGCCTTACGAGCAAATCCCTCTTTAAAAGATACATTGGCATATTATGCCACATTAGATTTACGAACATATCCTTATACTGGAAGTGTAAAACACATAGATGTATTGAATAAAACGGGTGTAAAACCTGCTTTTAGTATTATTGGAAATGATGTGTAACGATAATATAAATATAGAATAGTAAATGGGTTCTACTACAGCTCGTAGAAAGACGCGAAATATACTTGAAAAAGTTCCAAGCTTCAGGAGTATTTCGCGGAAATACTGCCCCCCGGGTCAAATTCTACGAAAGGCCTATACGCGGCATTATACTACGGCTGTTCGTAAACGGGGATTTACGGTGAAGAAGTCTGGGAAGGAGTATCGTGTTCATCCAAATGAAAAAAGTATGTATGTTGAAGCGAGATGTATTAAGGACAGGGGGCTTCCAGGAAAGGGGCCTCGTTCTGGAAAGGGAATTGGGCCATTGCGGAAAGGAGAATTATCTAGCTACGGATATTCCTTCCGATCATCTGATTCACAGAGGCACGAGGCGTTGCGAAAGGCGGTAGATGAATATGGTGCCTTGAGTGTTTTCCACAAATTGGATGCCATTGCTAAACTTACATTACGAACATCCCCAAAAGCACATAGGGTATTCGCGGAAGATAAAGATTGGATATATAACAAATTTGGACCCCTCAAAGCTCCCGTATAAAAAATAACTCCTGAGAAGAATCAGGAATGAAGATGGCTGTCTTAATTACTGGGCTGCTTGTCATATTTCTTGCGAATATTTTGATGATGTATTACGTTCCATATGGATTTTCTCCTATGGAGGGTTTTCAGAATAATACGGCGAATGGCTCGAATGCGGTAAACATGTCTGCGAATGGCTCGAATATGCCAAACATTTCTGCGAATAACGCATCAAACATGTCTGAGAACACGGCGAATCTCGCAGAAGGATTCAGCTCGTATTATTTGGAGAATGCAGGCGGGGCCAAAGAGACGTATTCACCCGTGGGGGCGTTTGATGGGATAAAACTATCTACCGGCAATAGTGTTTCAGGATGGCGCTATACGGCACCCAATGAACCATTGAATGGAGCCGAATTCAAGCCTACTGCGGACGACTTGTTCATGTTTAAGAATAATCAATGTAAGCCCGAGTGCTGTGGTGCTAGTTTCAGCTGTGGTGGCGGATGCGTATGTACAACCCCTCAACAGCGGCAATATATTGCATCCCGTGGTGGAAATCGCACTCAACCCGAGGATTCTGCATAAAGTATCCACCTTACCTATTCACAGAATAGATGAAGGACATATGTATTATAGGCGCAGGAGTAACAGGCCTTAGCATGTTACTCTTACTCCAAGAATCCGGCATAGATATGTCAAACGTGTGTATTATAGATCCATATTTTGATGGTGGAGATCTGGCTCGTAAATGGACAGCCGTTCAATCGAATACGCCTTGGTCTAAAACAATACAGGCTCTCAAAAAGGCATGCCCTTCTCTAAAAATAGATTCACAGATTGAACTTGAGAACACTACACCACTCGTTGAAATCGCGCACTTACTACGAAATCTTAGTAAATCTCTACATGTCAAACGAATCCAGGGTATTGCCACACATGCCGATTATAACACGACGACTCAGACTTGGACTGTTCTTACTAAAATATCTGACACAGAGGAAAAGATTATATGTAAGAAATTGGTATTGGCACCAGGGAGCGAACCGAACTATATGGACATTTCCATACCGTCAATACCGTTAGAGATTGCGATTGACATATCACGCCTATCCGCTTTTGTAAAAAAAGGTCAAAAAGCTCTCGTGTTCGGAACAATGCACAGTGGCACTCTTGTTATACGTAATCTAGTGCAGGCCGGTGTCGATGTCACAGCGTATTATAATAGTGTAGAACCATTTTATTGGGATCGTGACGGGGTATATGATGGTATCAAGCGAGAAGCCGCAGATATTGCCGATGATATCGTCGCAGGAAAAATTCCAGTTGAACTTGTCCCTGTACATGACACATCCAAAGTAATTCGCACATCCCATTCGGCAGATTGGGTTATATACGCAATGGGATTCCGCCCCCGTTCTACAATTCAGCTAAGTGTTGATACAGTTCATAAATCACCACATTTGTATAATGGTGTAAATGGAAAACTGAATGAAGTTCCCGCGGCATGGGGGTTTGGTATAGCGTATCCAAATCTCGCCCCGGATGGTGTTCATTGGGATGTAAGTGTGGCCGCATTTTTGGAACATATACAATTACAAATATCTGATCTTCTATCCTCTTAGTTAGAGATGAACGCAGCCCCAGCACCTATAACACCTGCAGCACCACCTGCCGCACCACCTGCCGCACCAAGCCCCATAGTTGGAGCTGTAAATGCCGTAGCACAAGCAGCGTCAGGTGCTATAAACGCGGTTATGAATGCAGTAGCTCCTGCGAATTCAAGTTCCAATAAAAAGAATAACGCACTTTCATTCAATAGCTTGATCCCGTTTGGAAATACTTCTCCAAGTCCGCCAGCTACGAATAATAATAAGGGATCAAATGTAAACAATGGGAGCAATGTAAATCCTGCCGAGAATGCCCCATTAAATAATTTATTTGGAGCGAAAAATAATGCAAATAATACCGCGAATAACAATGTAGTGGGTGTACAAGGCGCTCCTCCGACATTCGGCAATTTCTCGAGTAAATCCCTTACAAGTTCCTGGGTATATCCTCTCGGCATTTTTTTCACACTTGTTATTGTGTTTCTTATCCTATTTTCCTTTTTTAATGAGCAAATCAAACAGGGCTATGAATATGTTACAACGGCATTCCAAAAGTCCATGGGTCTCAATACACAGCCGCCGCCTCCCGTGATTCCTCTGCCAATGCCTCTGACAACTCCCCCTGTAGCTCCACAAACTATTACACCGGCAGAGAATGTCGCAATGAAGCAACACAGCATTGTGGAAAGGATTCTTCCATCCACTGGCTCCAATGAAGTATTCAATGTGGCGCAGAATAAATTCACGTATTATGATGCGGAACCCCTCTGTAAGGCGCTAGGGGCGGAACTGGCCACATATGAACAAGTGAAAAATGCCTGGAGTAAGGGGGCCGACTGGTGTAATTATGGCTGGGTAAAAGGACAAATGGCCGTGTATCCCACCCAAGAAGAAACATATGAGAAGCTACAGGCAGGGTCCGAAGATCAACGTAGGGCATGTGGGACAGTAGGTATCAACGGTGGATATTTTGATAACCCAGACATGCTCTATGGAGTAACTTGCTTTGGTAAAAAACCAGCGCAATCTGCCCATGACGAACAGCTTCTAATGGATCAAGGAAACATTCCGAAAACACCCGAGACACTTGATGTGGATAAAAGAACAAATCAATTTAAAACGGAAGTGGATTCTCTTTTTGTGAAACCCTTTAATGATTCCAAATGGTCCAATAAATAATTGTCTTGAATGTATTTTATCTCAATAGGAATGCCTCGTAATCGCACACAAAGAGTTATAATACCGCTTAATATTTAATTTAATTGCACTGTAATTAAATTAAATATTATTAACTTTGATACTTCACGGTATCATAATGCGTCTATAACTCCAAATATGTATCTTGATAGTCATGTTCAGCTACATTCTCATCCCTATCATCTACTCCTAATAACTCATTTACAACTTTCGTGGGTTTTGAATATATTATAGAAAGTTGCGTCCACATATACGATTCTATTTCATATCTTCTTTCATGCTGTTCATCATCCAGATCACACCATACACCCCATGTATTCCAGAACAAATCCCAGGCATCATTGTCTATCGTGTAATAATAGTGAATTTTATACTCCGTTTCATCGAAAAATTCTTCGCGTAATCCATAGTTCCAAGTTCCATAGGTGCGATTGGAATTTTCATAGAGACCTGTTACGATATTGGATCCGACGATATGCAAATCATGTTCAAATACATAGCCATAGGACTTTATAAAAGGGATGAGTCCTTCATATATAAATCGCTGGAGAGCTATTCGCCTCGGAACTTCTTCTCTACAGTTCCAAACAACTCTTTCCTCCAGCCAATCATCCCATGTAATTTGTTCCATACACTTACTTATAATTGTTGATATTTCTTTAGACTTTCTCGTCTACGCGACGCGAACGAGGGGCTCCTTGGCGTTTCAGACAGGGACTCGTAGTTACTGCCCGATTTTCTTTAATGAATTTGAGAATATCGGCAGTCTCATTTCGGGCGCCTGGTTTTTTAGCATAATATTGTTGCAGAAGTGTTTCCAGATTTGTGAATGTAAGAGGAGCTGACTGCTTGTCTTCGGATACAATAAGACGCCCGCCTCCAATTTGTATGACGGGATTTGTCATGTGGGTGTCTTTGAGCTTTTGAAGAATCTGGGATTACAGGAACTTGTAGTGTAATTACTATTGGAGACAAAATTGTTACTTCGAATTATAATTTAGATAGTGGTCAAAGACAAAATTATTATGATTTTTCTAGAATAATTAAAAGAAATTCCACATTCAATCCAAGTAAAAAAATTAAAATAGTTTTTCAAAATTATGTTGTGGAATCTTCTGACAGTGGTGATGTATATACTGTAGATAGTTATCCAATAGAGGAATATCCGTCAATAGCATCTTTAAACGGAACGAGATTAAGTGATACTCTCGATATTAGACCTAGAGTTAGTGCTTATGACACGAGTTCGTCTATTTCACCATTTGAATTTGGATCAAGAATTTTTAGTGGTCAAGGACAGTCATCACCATATTATTTTTCGCCCAATGAAACATTTATTACAAGTTTTTCTTATTATTTACCGAGAATTGATAAATTGTTTTTAAGTAAAGAAGGTAATTTTCAACTTCAAAAAGGAATATCATCAGATAATCCAGTATCTCCAAAAAATATTGATGGAGCTTTAGAAATTGCTACAGTTGTTCTTCCTGCATATCTTTATAATGTAAATGATGCGAAAGTAACATATG
>RGCF01000092.1 GCA_009919265.1 Bacteroidota bacterium
ATTTATGCATACTTTTCAACTGTTGATGATAATTGGAATTCGGCATATCCCTATGTGGTTGGTCCAACTTTTTATGGAATAAAAACAGCAACCAAAGTACCAAGCATTACCGAGCCAACGACTGTATATACAACACCAAATCCAACATTGGATATTTCACCCACTGCAATAACTATTGCACCTGCAGCTTCAACTGTCAATATTCAAGTAACCTCGAACACAGCTTGGAGTGTATCGAGCAATCAAACATGGGCAGTTCCATCAACTCTTTCCGGGAATGGAAATGGAAATGTAAATATTCAATGTGCAGAAAACAAAGCCACAGGAAATAGAAATGCTGTTATAACATTTACTGCAAATGGTTTGCCATCAAAAACTGCAATCATCACACAAAGAGATAGTATTATAACTCTTTCTCTCAATAAACAGAATGTGCTGTTTCCTGCTTATCCTTCAACAGATAGCACAGTTTCAATTACATGCAATGCAAGTTGGACAATAACATCATCTGTGCCTTGGATTCATTGTAATCCAATGCAAGGATCCGGAAACTATACCTTGCTTATCAATGCAGATGTGAACACAGATACTAGTAAACGATATGGAACAATTTCTGTTCAAGCCGGTGCATCGCTTATTAAGACAATAGACATAACGCAGCTTGATTCAGTCCATGTACCATCTGTCATGGCTGCCGATATCGACACCATCGTTCTTTATGCTGCAAAAAATAGTTCTTATGCATTCAAACTTGTGTCTAATACACCCTGGAAGGCAACTTCACCTGCCACTTGGTTAACAATACAACCGGACACCGGCAATACAACACAGATGATAACAGTGACTGCAAAAGAAAATACCTCATCACCAAGGAAGTCGATTATTGCACTTAAAGGTGAGAATGTAAAAGACATCATCATTCCGGTGATTCAAAAAGACAGTGTGAAATTGACTCTTTCTTTGTCAACAGATACATTATATGTACCTGCAAAAGAAAAAGAACATTCTATCTTACTTACTTCCAATACACCTTGGAAATGTCTCACACTGGATAGTTGGATACATATAAAGACAGATTCAGGTAATACTAATTCCCTATTATCATTTACAACTGATCTGAATGATTCAAAATCAAAACGATTGGGTACGATTTATGTACAAGGAGTATCTGTACCTCAACAATCATTGACAATCATTCAAGCAGATACCGTGCTTACTCCAAGTGATGCATCAGAAGCAGTGATTGATGATCTTGTATCCATTTTTCCAAATCCGGCAAATGATCTACTTGTCATTCAAGCTACTTCAATGATAAAGGAATCAATGACATTAAAACTCTTTGATTTAACAGGAAGAGAAATTGCCAATACAACTTTGAATCAAGGAAGCACGATTGCATTCTTTGATATTTCCACTTTCTATGATGGTACATATCAACTAACAATCAATGGAAGTGGATATACGCTACAAAAAACAATACTTATTCATCATCAATGAACAGTGTCATGATTTTTCTAATGTTATTCATGAGCTTATGCACAATTCAAGCTCAAACAAATCCAATCATTATATCTTGGATGCAAAACACAACCAAGGTTGGCAGTTATTATATGAAGAACAATTCAACGCCAATAAGTAATAATGTATTGGCGAATGTTCAATTGGTGAGATATTCCACCAATAATGTCTATGTCTCCACAAATGGAATTCCTACATATCCCACAGGACCATTCCAAGATGGAAATCCATCACAGGCGCAAAGTCAGAATGGAATCTTTCGATTCCCATTATCAGCAACAAAGAATACAGGAAATCCAGTAAAAACCACCATGGGTAATATTGGATTATTCATCAATGGGGTTGCATTATTCGATCCGCGTGATGGTGTTTCTTGGAATAATGCACAACAAAGAATTTTGGGTGGACCAATCATGGGAAAAGGAGATGGTATTTGGAATCGTGATGCAATCGTTGCTGAAAGGGCTGGTTTCGATTGTTCGAAAGGACATCCGGCCATGGGGAATTATCATCATCATCAAAACCCATCTGCTTTTAAATTAGACAAGAACGTTATCTATGATGTCTGTTCTCTCTATGATGCAGAAGGTTTGTATACCATCAATCCAGGTATGCATTCTCCACTGATTGGATTTGCCTATGATGGTTTTCCAGTGTATGGAGCTTTTGGATTCAAGCAGAGCGATGGAACTGGTGGTATAGTTCGAATGAAATCAGGATATCAATTGCGATCTATAACAAATCGCACTCATTATGCCAATGGTGCCGATGTCACAGATGGACCCACAGTCAATACAACATTTCCATTGGGATATTTCATCGAAGACTATGAATTCATTGCACATCCCGGTGAGGATGATTATCTGGATGCACACAATGGAAGATTTTGCATTACGCCAGAATATCCGAATGGTACCTATGCATATTTCTGCTCTGTTGATGAACAATGGAATTCTGCATACCCTTATGCTGTCGGTCCAACCTTCTATGGCTCTATCGTTGCTGCAAAAGTGCAATCTGTTTCTGAACCGGTGGAAACATATTCATCTGTTAGTGCTGTACAAGAGATTCAATCATCTGCTTTCACCATATTCTTTGGTGGGAATGATATACTGATCATCCAATCTCATGATCTCATTCGGAATCCATTGGAAATCAAGCTCTTCGACATTCAAGGTAAAATGGTGTCTAGAACAGTCTTGGAGCAAGGAAGTACAATCGCTCATCTTGATTGCAGTGTATTTCATGATGGAATCTATATTGTAAATATATCTTCCGGATCGCATTCCATAGAACAACAAATCATCATCAAACACTCATGAATGTTGTGATTATATATAGTAATATCCTCATCATTTCATCGTATACTTGCATATAACTTTTCTTCATGAACTTGTATTGTTATGCGCTTCATCATTCTGTTCTTGCTACTGATTTCTTCTGCACAGCCATCAATGTATGCAAAGCCGGATACAGTAAAAATCGGTATGTATCTCACATCATTGCATGATCTGGATCTTTCCGATCATTCTTTTAAATATGATGCATATTATTGGTGTAGATATACAAATCCAACCTTTGATTTTGCAAATGAATTTGAAGTGATGAATTCGAACGATGTAACGCTGGAATCACCGTTCATTGAAAAGTTTGGCAATGATTATCTGTTTTCAACAAAGACAAAAGCAACGGTAAGACAATTATGGAAAACAAAAGATTATCCATTTGATAAGCAGACTCTTGTTATTTCTGTCGAGTCATCTAAGAATGATACGACAAAAATGGTCTTTGTTTGCGATCGTAAAAATTCAAAACATCAAGATTCCTTAGCAACATTACTCCCCGAATGGAATATAAAGAATACATCATTCTCAGTCACTTCATCAAAATATTCAACGAATTTTGGCACTGAGTATTTGGGAAATACAAGTTATAATTCATCATTCAATATGGTGATAGAACTTGAACGCAAAGAATCATTTCTTGTTCTCTTCAAGTTGATTACCGGTGTACTCGTAGCTTTTGTTATTTCATGTTGCGTCTTTTTCATCAAACCATTCAATATCGATCCACGCTTCGGACTCTGTGTTGGTGGTCTATTTGCAACAATTGGAAATAAATACATTATTGAAAGCATGGTGCCTTCGACAAATGAGGTAACAATGCTTGATGATATTCATAATGTGACATTGGTATTCATCTTTTTGATTATCACCATTTCCGTGATTTCACTTCATTTGTATGAGAAGGGATCTACCAAGTCATTGAAACTTTCAAAATTGATTGATAAACTATCGTTTTATATTGTTGCTATATCCTATTCACTCCTTCTCATCGGCATCATCTTCAGTCATATGAATTGATGATTGAGAATTCTTCCTTGCATAATCAATGAAAATATTATCACTACTGTTCATTTTCCTTTTTGCCATCTCTTCATCATTTGCACAGAGGAATGTTGTTCTCATTATTGCTGATGATCTTGGTTTGGAGTATTGTGGATTTTATGGAAATACCGGCGATACAGTCATCATGCCAAATGTTCAATCACTGCTTCCAAAAGGAATCAGATTCATTAATGCATGGTCAAATCCTTTATGTTCACCCACAAGAGCTGGAATTCTAACAGGTCGATATAGTTTTAGAACGGGAGTTGGTGATGCTATTGGTGGTCAGACGGTAAATACACTTGACACCACTGAATTAACGATTCCAAGAATGCTGAATATCTATAAACCAAATGGAATAGCAAAGGCCAATATTGGAAAATGGCATTTACATAATCCCATGCCCCAAACAAATCTGGCTTTACCCACAAAGATGGGATATGATTATTATGAAGGTAATTTTAGTGGTCAATTAGCAAACTATTATGCATGGAATAAAATCAAAGATGCCAAGTCAGCAATTTGTAGTACATATGCAACATCTGAAACCACAAATAATGCAATTGATTGGGTGAAAAGCATTCCATCATCCAAACCAGTCTTTTTATGGCTTGCATATAATGCACCGCATACACCATTCAATCTCCCACCAAGTAATCTCCATACATATACTGAACTCAAAGGTGTAGCAGCTGACACTGCAGGAAGTGTAGTACCTTATTTCAAAGCCATGACTCAAGCTATGGATAAAGAAATTGGAAGATTATTCGATTCATTAAAAACCATGAATCGATTTGATAGCACCGATTTCATTTTTATTGGTGATAATGGAAGCGATCCGCGTGTATATAAAGGAAAAGGTAGGGCTAAGGGAAGTGTGTATCAAGATGGGATTTGTGTACCATTTATTGTTGCAGGACCATCCGTGAAGAATCCGGGTAGAGTTTCATCTGCATTGGTCAATACACATGATATTTTTGCAACCGTGTTGGAATTATTCGGATTCAATGATTGGCGAACATTTGCATTGCCAACTAAACCGATTGATTCACGAAGTTTTCTTCCAATCATCAAAGGTGATGATGCTACAATCAGAGATTGGACTTTTAGTGAAGTGTTCAGAGCTACCCCAAATGCTTCTGATGGGAAAGCAATGAGAAATAGTGAATATAAATTGATCAACCTGGACAATGGAAATCAAAACTTTTATAATCTGGTGAATGATCCGGATGAACTCAATGATTTACTTTCAAAAACACTGAATCAGACTGAGAAAAGTAATTATGAGTATTTATGTGGCGAGATGTCGAAGCTTATTGGAAAGAATTCATTGTGTACTGCAACAGCTATTGACAATGATGATGTATCGAACCAATTAGAAGTTACAGTTCTGGAAGCAGGGACCAAAGCCTTGATACATGTTCCCAACAATATCTGTGATGATTTTACTATTGAAGTATATAGCATTGCAGGTGAATCATTGCTGAGTCACAAATCATCACACAATGATATGACAATCAATATTGCACACTTGCCAACATCTCTCTATTCTATTATTGTTAGATGTGGTGCTTCGACATTTAAAGGAAGTATGCTTATTCAGCGTTGAATCGTTTTTTACTTTGTAAAATGACAAACCCAATTAGCCACACAATAGCAAATAGCAAAGAACCGTAAAGTCCTGCTTTTGTATCAAATAAAAAGATATTAATACCGGTGTACAAACAAGCACAAATAAATACGAAAGCTGCAAGGTGAATATACCAGGACATTGCCTCGCCTTTTAGTCTATACAATGTTGCCATACCAACTCCCAATCCAATGCTGTCAATGAAAATTGTATAGTTGAGTATGCGTTCAAAAGACTCGCCTGCATAGACACAGAACAGACTCAATCCGGTAAATGCACTCAAAGCCAGAACGCTAACCTTTTTCTCTTCATCAGATTGAGAAAATATCTTTGGCAATACTCCATCCATGCTCATTCTTGAAATCACCCGAGGATTCGAGAGCAATGACACATTGATATACCCAAACACAGATATCACAATGATGCAACTCACTATCAATGCTGCAGTATTTCCGAATAACTTTTCCATTACCATTGCTGCAATGAACTTTGCTTTAGACAATTCTTCAAAGCCAATCACATGAACATAAGCCATATTAGCGAGTATATACAATGTGATGATGATTAAAACACCAAGAATAATCGCTCTCGGCAATATGCGCTGATTATCTCGTACTTCTCCTCCAAAATTGATTGTTTGTTGATATCCACCATAAGTAAAGGAAACAGCAATCAATGCCAGTCCAAAAGATTGGAAAAAACCACTTGCTTCAGTTTGCATATTCACAATATTCAATGCAGGAGCTACAACCCACAAAGCTGATATGATTGCAAAAAGCATCAGCAATTTGATACCAATGAGAATATTCTGTACAGTCGCACTTGTTCGTAATCCCAACAGATTTAAAGCAAAGAGCAAAAGAATGAAACCTGAGGCTAGAATTGATATGGGTATTCCCATTGCATAAGGCACTACATATTCGGCACCAATGATTGATACGCCTGCAATTGATGCTGCATTCGATACAAGTATGATGATATTGATTGCAAATGCCAGTGCAGGAGAATAAGCTTTTGCAAAAATGGAATAATATGCACCGCTGATTGGCATGCGTTTGCCAATTTCGGCATATCCAATTGCTCCACATAATGCAATCAAACCACCGGTAATCCATGCGGCATAATACACAAATTCGCTACCGGCTCTTTGGGCTACAGTTGCCGGAGCTCTAAATATTCCCATTCCAATGACAAGGGAAATAACCATCATGGTGATGTCAAAGAAGCGGAGTTGTTGTTTTTGTGCCGGCATTGATAATAATCCAATAATTCATTGTATAAAAATAATAAATCAGCATTCTCTATATCGCATTTCTATGTAAATTCAGCATGCTTGATCATGAAGAAATAGTGGATTATGTCTTTATTGGTTTGGGAGCCGCAAACTCTCTCATCTTAAGACAAATGTATCATCAAGGATTATTGATTGATGCTAGTATGGCGATCATTGACCCTGATGAAAAACTTCTCAATGATAAAACATTCTGTTTTTGGGCAACAGAACAAGAGCTTCAAGATTTGGGATTGACCTCGCTTATTAGTCATCAGTGGTCGAAGTTAGGGATTGGGGATATGATTGCTCAATCAGTTTCTCCCTATCATTACCATCATATTTCAAGTATTGCATTGTATGATGAATTAAGAGATATCTTATCAACTTGCAATGTTCGGTTTATCCGCGAACGAGCCGAATCGATTAAGACTAATTCCGGATTGAAAATGTTCACTGTTAATACTGCGAGTTCTACAGTAAAGACTAGATATGTTTTTGATTCCAGACCTCCACAATGGAATCCTCCTGCTTCCAATGAAACTTTTCTTCTTCAATCATTTGTAGGTTGGAGAATAACCACCAAAGATGCATGCTTTGATATTGATACATTCACCATGATGGATTTTTCAATTGATCAAGCTCAATCAACGCAATTTGTCTATACACTTCCCTTTAATTCTCATCATGCATTGGTGGAATTAACGCGTTTTGGAAAAGATCCTATTTCTTATGACTATGCACAAGAGCAATTATATTCGTATTGTGAATCAAAGAAGTTTGGTGATTATACAATCGATAGTACTGAACAGGGTGTTATTCCCATGTCTTCATGTACAATCAAAACAGAACAAACTTTTGAGAAGTATGTTAAAACAGGAAGTGGTGCCGGAAGAATAAAGCCAAGCACGGGATATGCATTCAAAGAAATGGCTCATGATGCAATTGACATTGTTGCGAGCATTCAAGAAAAACAGAGTCCCACTAGAAGTATATATCGCAGTGGTCGTTTTGCATTCTATGATAGACTCTTGCTCAAGATACTCGAACAATATCCGCAAAGAGGTAAAGAACTTTTTGAGCGCTTATTTCAGCATGTGCATGGAAGGAGAGTTCTGCGCTTTCTTGAAGAGCAAACATCATTTGTAGAGGATATATCCGTATTCATGGCACTTCCAAAATACATCTTTGCAAAACAAGCAGTAATTGATGTCTTCTATGCTTTGACACGAACTGTCAATGGTGTTGTTTCATTAGGAATCACGCTATTATTTATTCTCTTTCACCATATCGATTTGGGTTTCGTCAACTGGATCATCCTTGCAATTGGACTTGTGATGATAGGCATTCCTCATGGAGCAATGGATCATGTATTGACTATCAGAGATAGATCTTCGAGATCACTTGCATTGTTCATACTCGGCTATATTGCAAAGGGCATGCTCATGTTGGCAATATGGATTATGTTCCCTCTTGCTGGACTCAGCATTTTCTTACTCTATTCAATGTGGCATTTTGGTCAGGCAGAATATGAGCAGGAAAATATTCATAATCCATGGCAAATATTTCTACGAGGTTTTGCGGTATTGTCATTCATACTTGCCACTCATATTTCGGAAACAAATATCATCATTAATGCCCTTTCAATACCTTCCGTACCCGATGTAGAAGGATTACTTTCATCATCATTACTATCTGAGTCTACTATTGCGTTACTCTTGATCTCAGTAATGCTACAGCCCAGAAAGAGCACGATATTAGCAACTGTTTCATTGATTCTGGGAATGTTCTTACCGCTTTTACAAGCATTCGGAGTTTATTTTGTGTTTCATCATAGTTTTCTGGGATGGAATCACATAAAGAATAGACTTCAAAAGACAAACAGGGAATTATGGGAAATATCCGCTCCCTTTTCGTTAACGGCAATCGCAACAATATTTCTCTTCTTCATCAACACTGGTTATGCATTGTTAGATTTTGCCCCTTTGTTCTTTGTTATTCTCTCATGTCTTAGTTTTCCTCATGTTTGGGAAATGCATGCATTCTATACTTCACAATCAATCACATCAAAAAAACAGAAAAAAGATATCATTGCATGATAAATTGATAATGCTCAAGAGGAATGAATTGTTGTTCCTGCGTGATTTCTACAGAGCGTATATGTTCTCCACGAAGATTAAACACTTCAACTGTTTTTGGTAATAAATTACTTGCCGTTTTAACCCATATACCTTGTGCTGTACGAATCACGGTTGACTGCATTCTCATTACTTCTTCAATACTTGTAATTCCTTCAATTTCATATGCACCGATGCTTGGTGGATTACCAAAAGGTTTACCTTCATTGTCCTTACCAATATCATTGATTGAATATCCTTTCCCTTTTGCAGGACTATCTTTTGTTAATCGATAATCCCCACCTGCATAATCTCGAAGAAGCGGATCTATTCCATAGATACCGTTCAGTTCTGTGAGTTGTGCTTCTTGCATTTTGGATGCCGATGGATTGTCTACATTATACCACAAATTATTTCTCAAGAGAAATGTTTGAGGTGCAGTATTGCCACCGATATTCACATGACGTGAAATAGTAGATTTGAATACTATGAGATTATTTTGGAATATATTCTCACCACAAGGTAGAAATCTATTGGGGTCCACAGTTTCTTGTAGAATTCGAAATACCCAGCGTTCTGGGTTAATGATTGTATTATTAGTGACTGACACTCTTACTGAGCCAACATAGGCCATGGGTGTGACGGAGCCCACGAATACATTTCCTGTTACTGATAAATCAGCTGCTTCATACTTTGCATCAAGAGGTCTAAAAAATTCTAACCCGGTCGATCCACCAAGATTTAATGCTCGTTGTCCTCCATCTATGAAGGAATTTCTTTCAATACGAATAAAACTTGTGCCACCTTTTGCTTGAATACAATTTGAACCTGACTTTCTGAATATATTATTTCGAAATATTCCTTTGTGACATCCCACCATATCCGTTGCACTTCCACCCGGTGATCCATTTTCAAAAAGACAATATTCAATGATGAAATCATCCAATCCGGATAATTTTAATTCATCATTATTTCCAGTTGACCCCATTCCTGAAAAAGTTAGTTTTCTAAATGTCATGTGATGAGTAGGTGTATCATATGTTCCAGCATCATCGCAATTCATCCCATTGCTTGTTTGACCATTGATGCTAAAATTCTCAATGATCATATATGAGCAATCTGAAAAATGAAATGACTCGGATCCACCTTGAAAGCGAACGGAATCTCTATCTTCACCGCGTATAACAATAGGAGCTTTTTCAGTACCCTGAATATTCTCAATGAAAAATGCACCTTGATAGATTCCATTATGCACCAGCACAGTGTCTCCTGGCATTGCTACAAGACAAGCTTGCTTTGGATTACTAAATTCTCTGCCTTCACCAACATGGAGAATATTGGCTAACAATGGCTGCAAACTTACAATAATGAATAGGAGAATAATTCTCATTTGTAGCTCTTATAATGAATGATGATACATCAATGTTTGACAAAACTTTTGCTGGCTTTTCCATTACTTATTACATAGAAACCAGAGGGATAATCTCCAATATATATTTCCTCGTCCTTTCCTGAATAGAGGATTTTTCCACGGATATCACTGATAGTAATATACTGATCCCTCTCTATGCAATATACATGTATGATTGTATTTGCGGAATGTACATCAAAGATTTCTTTTTCATAAGATTCATTGATAGC
>RGCF01000093.1 GCA_009919265.1 Bacteroidota bacterium
TTCTTCATTGATAGCAATGTCTCATTCACTTTAGCAGTGGATACTTCATCACCAAAGGATGCATAAGAGCAAATCACATCAGCGGAAGCAAACTCTTTTAAAGACAAGAAACCATCAGCAATCTTCTCGGAAAAGTGTTTTCTTTCCTCTATTGAAAGTATAGAACGCTTTTCTTTGAAAAGGGACCTTAATACTTTCTTTTGTTCTTTTATGAGCTGTAGAGACATAACATTTTCAATGTGGGAAACTCTGATTGGCAAAAGCAATCCAATACGCTAAATTAGTGAAGCAGCAATAAATCATTCCATGATTTTTCCCAATGAAAGAAGATTTGATGTCACAAGGGCATGGGCAAACCCTTGGGGATATGATACATTTGCCTGGTATATCCATTCGATCACCATTTGCATTGAGAACTGGACAATTGCATTTTCTGCATAAGTTGTCTGTTCGCTTTTTGCAGAATGATCATTATCATCTTGGTGTATTTGTACCGGGATATGGGAAAACGATAACTGCTTTGGCTTCATTTGTCATAGCAAGACATTTAAAAAAAGCTCAAAGACTCATTGTATTTGTACCTAGGGGAAATTTGCGTGATCAATATGCTGATGCGAAGGAATTGTCGCAAGTCCTACGAAATCTTGGCGCGCCACCGTTGACGTTTTGTACCGCTGATTCAGATAAAACATTTCTTAAAAATGCTTCGACAGATATCATCATCACAACATATCAATATGCATCCGGTAAAACAGGCAATGCTGCTTTACAAGCATTTGCTTCAAAAGAACGATGCATGTTTGTTTTTGATGAAGTCCATCACTTATCAGATGAAGGAACATGGGCAAAAGCCATTAATAATCTCCCACATACCTGCAGCGTGGCACTTTCAGGTACGCCAGTAAGATCTGATAATAAAGCCTTATTCGGTGTTCCATTCGAGATGAAAAATGATGAGCGGTTTTACTCAGCATTGCATGAGGTATTGCTCAGGGATGCTCATGAAGAAGGGAAGATCTTGAAGAGAGTTTCCGTAAACATGATTGACTATAAAATCAAATTGCGGAATATTGAAACACAAGAAGAAGTCGAACTCTCATTAGGCCAAATGCAAGAAATGGCCTCCGGTGAAAAAGATGTCGATGCATTTTTGGCAAGACGCAATATGCGTTTTCACACCGTCTATTTAGAATCACTCTTGAAACCGGCATTTGATAGATTCAAAGAAAAACGCAATGCAATGGTGGTCGAACAAATCAATTCGAATGGCAGAACATCAAGAGCTCATCAAATGCTCATCATAGCCATGAGTAATATGCATGCAAAAGCTATTCTTGAATTTGTGCAAGAACGATTCCCTGAATGGTCATCAGCAAGAATTGGTCAAGATATTCCCGAGAAAACAAGACTTGCAACTCTTGATCAATATCGAAAAGGCGAACTTGATGTCATGGTCCAAGTTGATATGATTGGAGAAGGTACTGACATTAAGCCAATAAGCGTGATAGTAAAAGCTGATTTGGTACGAGCATTTTCAAAAACGATGCAACAGATTTTTAGAGGCATGAGATATTTTAATGGCTTCTCGAATGAACAAAATGTATGCGATATCTTTGCATCAAATGATTCAGCATTGGCAGTCATTTTCGAATGGCTGATGAATGAACAGCAGATTGGCGTGAAACTCCAACAGAAAAGACTTGAATTGGAACAATCACGAGAGCAACAACAAGATCAAGAATCTTGGATACTTGCTGATGTTGAGCATAAGGCAACGGAAACAATGCATTGGGAATTATTTCCTGATCCAAATAAGCCAATTGAACCTGCCAAAGCAGAACCAACAATTGCTGAACATGAGGCGGTCGAAGAAAGCTTGGCCTTGAATGTAATTGAATTGGAACAGCAATTAAGGCAAGAATGTGCTAATCTTGCATATCGGCTTACACAATCTTTGAAATCGCAAGGATTAAAAGCCGATATTCGTACAATTCACGCGGCATCAAAAAAGCGATTTGGAAAATCGCAGGATGATATGAATCTCCGTGAATTGGAATCAAAAAAAGAATGGCTCTTTCAATGTTTGGAACGAGGTAGGATTTTCTAAAGGCACAGTATGGGCTACAGAAACATAGGAACAATTAGCAGAACGCATGGCACATCAGGTGCGATGATTCTTACGCAATGTCCAGACGCTTCATTGGTAATCAAACCAGGAACAAAAGTCCTTGTAGGATTCTCTGCCAATTTTTCCAAACCATATACGCTCAATTCATGCGAAACTTATAAACAATCATTGATTATTACATTGCAACATGTTGGAATGAATGAAGTGTCTGAACTGAAAGACAATGGAGTATTCATCGACGAACAATCATTGTTGAAACATGATGAGCAATACTTTATCAGTGATTTGATTGGATGTATGGGTATTGACGAACAAGGGAATAAGCTTGGTACAATCACAGATGTTTGGATCATGCCGGCTAATGATGTGTGGGTATTGTCAACATCAGAAGGTGATATTCCACTTCCAGTGATAGATGAAGTGATTATTTCAACCGATATTCAGAACAAACAAATCACGATTAGAATGATCGATGGCTTACGAGATCTTCTCCCCTCTCGCAATGATGATTCCCATTTAGACTGAGTGATATGCATCTATATCCAAAGTGATTTTCACCGACTGTTTCGCATGATTCTCAGCATACACATTCATTGCTTTTTTTAGATGTCTCCTCAATATTTCGCCAGAAGGATCTTCTTGTTTATTCCCCTTTACAATCAGAATTCGTCTATACTGAGATTTAAGTTTTGCTATGAATGGAATCGATGGTCCAAGCACACTGAATGGTACATGTTCTGTTGGGATCAATGAAGCAATTGTTTGCATTGCCTGATGAACAGCATATTCATCCGAACCTGTACATTCAATCGATACGATTCTGGTGAATGGTGGATACATTGCATCTTTTCTTATATGCAATTCATCATTATACAGCAATTCATACTTTCCGGAAAGTGAAGCTATAATCGACTGATGTTCCGGATGCGATGTTTGTAATAATACCTCACCCTGCAAAGCACCTGTTCTTCCAGCCCGCCCGGCAACTTGTGTAAGCAATTGGAATGTGCGTTCCGACGATCGAAAATCCGGCATGAATAATTGATGATCTGCATCTATGATTCCCACTAGAGATACATGAGGAAAATCCAATCCCTTGGCAACCATCTGCGTACCGATCAAGACATTAATTTCATTTTTTGAAAAGTCAGTCAATAATCGCCTATGTTCTCCTTTCTTTGCTGTCGTATCCAAATCCATTCGAGCTATATTGGCCTTGATTCCACGATTCATGAGCAGATCTTGTAATTCCTCTTCAACTTTTTGAGTACCGGTTCCAGCTTCTTTGATGTCTGTACCTCCACAAATCAAACATGTATGCATTGACTTTTCAGCATATCCGCAATAGTGACATCGTACCATGCCAGTATGTTTATGCAAAGTAAGTGCAACACTACAATGCTTACACATTGGAATATGTCCGCAATCCAAACATTCTTGAAAACGGGCAAAACCTCTGCGATTGTGAAAGAGAATGATCCCTTCTTTCTTAATGATGCGATTAATGATTGCTTGAAGCAAGTCTTCGGAAAATGCACCATGCATAGTTCTTTTTTTTCTGTGCTCCCTCATATCAATACATCGAATCTTTGGCAATGAAGCGCCATCAGCTCGAGAGGAAATTTGGAGATACTGGTATTTCCCTTGCTGAGCATTATACATACTCTCCATTGAAGGAGTTGCCGATCCGAGAATAGTGACTATTTGTTCTATCGAACCGCGGACAACTGCAAAATCTCTAGCATTATAACGGGGTGCTGGTGCTTCTTGTTTGTATGAGGATTCATGTTCCTCATCAACTATAATAAGACCCAATCTTCCCTTGCGGAAAGGAGCAAATAATGCCGATCTCGCACCAATGACAATTCGAGCTCCCCCATTCCGAATTTTACGCCAATGTTCATACCGTTCTTGATTGGTCATTCTGCTGTGTAAAACCGCTATTGAATCTCCAAAAGTAGCTGCAAATCGATCAACAAGTTGAGGTGTGAGTGAAATTTCAGGAACAAGGAGCAAGCAATCCTTATCAAGTGCCAATGCAGATCGAATGGCTTGAATATAGACCAATGTTTTTCCGCTACCAGTAATGCCATGAAGTAAAAATGTCTTATGCTCTTTTGCATGAATTGCAGAATGGATCATGGAATGTGCATGCTGTTGCTCCGATGTCATGGATAGTAATGATTCATCTCTTCTTGCCAAACTATCCTTTACCTCATTCAATGCAGGGATATATTCTTCTTTCGTTTGAATGAGCAATTGTTTTGAACACAGCGTATTGATAGGTGAGGAAGAAGCAAGTTTCATATACTCCTTCACATCCTGTATCTGTAAACCTGTTCCATGCAAAGTTTGATGCAGATATACATGACTCAAAATTGCAGCTTGCTTTGGGGAAGAATTATCGAGCTCATGAAGTACTGACTTCAAGGTATTCTCATCATTCATCAATGTATCCGAAACATGGAGCATTGTACGCAATCGAGGTTTTGCTGATCGCTCTACATTTCTTCGCGTGCTAATGACTCCGGCATTTTCCAGCGCATCTAATTGATCAGAAACCGATCCTGTTTTCAACATTTTTTCGAGATATACCTCTGTGAGTGGTCCGGAATGATCCAACAAGATTTCCAGAAGAGCTGCTCTTTTCGGAGCTTTCTTTTTCATTGCGAGTAATTCTTCATGCGTGGGTCTGATAAGTAAATCCACATGCATGACACTTTGCGGGGTCATTCCACGAGGTATTCCTGCTTTTAATGCCTCGCCCCAAGAACACATATAGTATTCAGACATCCTCTTGGTAAGAAGCAACATTGATTCTGTAAAAAAGGGCGTTTCATCTAATATCTCGATGATATCCTTCATGCCTTGTACAGGTTGCCCCAAATCGACGATTATGCCCGTTAGTATACGCCGGCCAAAAGGGACCAAAGCCCTAGAACCAATGAGATTAGTGGGATTTTGATCATATTCATACCGGTACGTAAACACTTTTTGAACCGGCAGGGGCAATGCTATGGAGAGATAGGTAACCATTGAGTATGTTTGCGAAATGTTTTTTGAGTTTAATCGTCAAAAGCCACACAATGAATTGGTGGTCGCCCTATATTGACTGCCTGCAAAGATAATCAACCGACAGTTTATCAGGTGTATTTCCATGAAAACAAGATCTAAAATTGCCACACTACTGCTTTTTCTTCTTTCTAGCACAGGCGTGCTCATGGCAGGATGTTCAAAAGATTCGGAATTTTTGCAAGAAACAGATAAAGCCCAAAAACCACGCCCTGAATTCACGCACAAAAATGATGATATATCAAATTCACGACAAAATGCCATCACCGAAGCGGTACGCATTGCAAGTCCGGCAATTGTAGGCATCACTGTTACCGAAGTTAGACAAGTTGGGTATAATCCATTTGGTGGATTCTTCAATGATCCTTTTTTCAATCAATTCTATCGTAGGAATGAATTGGTGCAAGGCGCAGGTTCAGGTTTTCTGATATCTTCTGATGGTTATATTGTTACAAATGATCATGTGGCCGGAAATGCAAAAAAGATTGTCATCACAATGACCAATGGCAAAAAATATGATGCAAAAATCATCGGGAATGATCCAGTGAGTGATGTTGCATTGTTAAAAATTGATGGAGAGGATTTTCCTTTTCTATCCTTTGGAAATTCCGAAGATGTCATTATTGGAGAATGGACCATAGCATTTGGAAATCCTTTTGGATTATTTGACAATAATGCTAAACCTACAGTAACTGTAGGCGTTGTGAGTAATTCAGGCGTAAGTTTCACTGGAGCAGATAATCGAGTATACAAAGACATGATTCAAACCGATGCAGCAATCAGTTCGGGAAACTCTGGAGGTCCGCTATTAAATGCAAATGGAGATGTTATTGGAGTAAATACAATCATTTATTCAACAGCCACTGACAATAGAGGTTCCGGTAGCATTGGTATCGGATTTGCCGTTCCAATAAATCGCGTTAAACGAATTCTTGAAAAGCTCAAACAAGATGGAAAAATTGACAGGGATTTTACACCCGGATTTATCGTTCAACAAATAGATGAACGCGTTGCGAGATATTTTCAATTGGAAAAAAAGCAAGGAGTGGTTGTGATTGAAGTGCGCCGTGGCACACCAGCCGAAAAGGCCAATATCGAGCCGGGAGATATCATCCTTGAGATTGACGGTGAGAAGATTGAAAATAGTCAAGACATTGAAATGGCAATTTATGATGGTGTTGTTGGTCAAACCCTCAATTTCTTGATTGATCGATCGGGCGAGACAATGAAGAAAAAATTGTATCTTGAACGCAGTAAATAATCCATTTTTTAGCGAAATCAGCAGTGAACAGCGAGCAATTCCAAACTATTCGATCAGAACATCTTATAAAACGGTACAGCAAAAGGAGTGTCGTCAATGATGTTTCATTGGAATTGAAACAGGGAGAAATCGTTGGTTTACTCGGGCCAAATGGAGCCGGTAAAACCACATCTTTTTATATGATGGTTGGCATGGTGAAACCAAGCTCAGGGCAAGTATATCTCAATGATAGAAAAATCACTTCCATGGCTATGTATCGCAGAGCAAGACTAGGAGTGAGTTATCTTCCCCAAGAAGCTTCGATATTTCGGAAGATGTCCGTAGAAAACAATATCATGGCAATTCTGCAATTGCAATCCATGAAACGCTCTGAGCGTAAAGAACGATTGGAACAATTGCTTGAAGATTTCAGCATCACGCATATCAGAAAAAGCAAAGGATATATGCTTTCCGGTGGAGAAAGAAGGCGCTGCGAAATTGCCCGGGCACTTGCATCTAATCCAAAATTCATCTTTCTTGATGAACCTTTCGCTGGGATTGACCCAATTACCGTAGAAGAAATCATGATGCTCGTTCGAGAATTAAAAAAGAAGGGCATCGGCATCCTCATTACAGATCATAATGTTCATGAAACACTATCCATCACTGATCGTGCATATATTTTAATTGATGGCAAGATTTTTTGTTCGGGAACAGCACAAGAAATTGCAGACAATGAAGAAGTTAGAAAAAGATATCTCGGGGAAACATTTTCATTGGAGCGCTATGAATGAATCACTTTCCCACATTTGAGCTTCAAGCACAACATATAGGTATTTCATTCGATGGATTTCAGCCTGTCTTCCCTGAGACCAGTCTTACTCTTACCAATGGACATATCATAGGTATCACCGGATTAAATGGATCAGGTAAATCAACACTCATCAAGATTTTGGCTGGTGTATTGTCACATCAATCAGGAAGCATACACCTTCATGTGAATCACCAGCATATAGAAAGAGAATATATTCCTCTACAAATTGGTCTTGTAGCTCCATATTTGACTGTATATGAAGAGTTCACACCAATCGAACACCTCGAGGTTTATTGCGAAATGAGTGGCCTAATCTACGATGAATCACATGCCTTAGAATTACTTGATATAATGGGATTACTAAGCCATAGAGAGAAACGAATAGGTACTTTTTCAACAGGAATGAAGCAAAGACTGAAGTATGCATTGGCTTTGATTCGCAAACCTATCATTTTACTGTTGGATGAACCTTCAACCAATTTTGACATCAAGGGACAACAACTATTCAAAGAAATTGTCCAAAAGCAAAAAGAATTGGGTGGTGGCACAATTATTGCGACAAATGAACTGGCAGAAACAACACTCTGCGACACAATCATCTCATTATCTTGATATCACTATGAAATCACTTTCTGATGTTCGTCATGCCATGACGGTCTCATGCTTGATTATTCTCATGAATTTCATGCTAGTCTCTTGCAATGGAAAAGACAATAAAGCCCCCATTTCAAATCAAGATGTCAAAGCAAATTATCTTGCTTTCTTATCAAATGTCCCATTTCCGGAATCTTTGACTTTTTGCGGTGAGAAAGTCCCATTGGATATCCCGGAAGTTCGCGAACGCGCAGAAAGAGAATTTTACTTGAATCTTCAAACACCGGGTCAATTGATTTTGTACATTAAAAGAGCAGGAAAGTTCTTCCCAATTTTTGATCAACTATTCAAAGAAGAGAATGTCCCGGAAGATTTAAAATATCTTGCTGTTGCAGAAAGCGCTTTATTCATGGCGAGATCTCCAAAAGATGCAATTGGTGTCTGGCAATTCATGGAACCAACAGCTCGTTCGATGGGACTTCGAGTTGATGAGTTTGTCGATGAACGAAGACATGTGGTCAAAAGTACAAAAGCTGCGATAAAATATTTGAAGAGCGGTCATTCATCATTGAAGAATTGGTCTTTTGCTGCAGCCGGATACAATATGGGTCATGGAAGCGTGAAAGAAAATATCGACTTCCAAAAAGGGAAAACATTCTATGATTTATTCTTGAATGAAGAAACTTCCCGTTATGTCCTTCGCATTGCAATCATCAAAGAATTGATGGAACATGCTGAAAAATATGGTTTGCAAATTTCTGATGATGAGTGTTATAAGCCATCAAAAGTGAAAACTGTAAAAGTAGATAAAGCAATCGTTGATTTAGCCGAATGGGCAATCAATAATGGGACTTCATATAAGGATGTTAAACTTCTTAATCCTTGGATACTAAAGAGAACATTACCTGCTCCAAAAGGCGAGCCGTATTCTATTGATGTGCCCAATGAATGAAGTGATTTGGAAAGCAGTTAAAATACCCTATACTTGCATTTGATTTTCAGCGGAGTGTCAGACTCATGTATCCAACTTTATTGCATATCGGACCATTGACCATCTACAGTTTTGGACTGATGGTTGCCATTGCATTTCTCACTGCGAATTGGTTATTAAATGCTGAATTGAAAAGAAGAGCTTTTCACAATGCAGAACAATTAGGGTCTTCAATTACATTGCTTGCTTTGATTGGTGGAATTTTCGGAGCAAAACTTTTTCATTTATTGGAAAACCCATCTTATTTTTTGGAAGACCCACTTGGTTCTCTCTTTAGTGGCGAAGGTCTTACATTTTATGGCGGACTCATTACTTCCATAGTATTGATTTTGTTCTATCTCCGCAAGAAGAGCACACCATTTCTTGCAGTTGCAGATGCGGCTGGTCCTTCACTCATGATAGCTTATGGAATTGGAAGAATCGGTTGTCAATTGGCGGGAGATGGAGATTATGGCATTCCAACAGAACATGTATTTGGAATGAGTTATCCAGAAGGGATGGTTTCGACACTTTCTGCACGAAATACTGAGCTTGTACGATATTTTCAAGAGGTATTCCCCGGTAGACCTATCCCCGAAGATATTATCGTTCATCCAACTCCTGTCTATGAAACATTGATTGCATTTGCATTTTTTGCTATTCTATGGAAATTTCGAACCAAACAATTAGGGATGGGGCAATTATTTGGAATGTATTTAATTCTTGCGGGAATTGAACGATTTTTTGTGGAATTTCTACGTATGAATCCATTATATGCAGGACTTTCACAAGCTCAATGGATATCGATTGCGCTTGCAGTAAGTGGTGGAATCATTTATTCATTAAAGAAAAGATCTTAATCATTGATACCAATGATATCACGAAGGATGATATCTGTCATTCCCCTTCTTGACTCGATATACTCAAACGAAGCTTCTCCTGCCTTTTTCATGACATCTGCACAGATTGCTTTTAGCCACATTTTTGCATCATCAACATTTCGAATAATTTCAAGTGCTCCTTGCTCATGAAGAATTTCTGCATCGGGTGAACGCGAAATGAAAGGTCCACATGCAAGTGGTATTCCATACCCAGCAGGTTCAGCACAACTATGAACACCTGCACCAAAACCACCTCCGATATATGCTGCATCAGCAATTGCATATACAGCAAGTAATGCACCGATTGAATCAACGATTACATGTTTCGTACCAATTTCATCGCATTCACTTAAGAGGATGCTATTGGGTAATGACTGTTGTAAAATCAAACAATGTTCATGATCCGGTTCATGAGGAACGATGATCAATCTCAAGGATTCATTCATGGAAGCAAATGCTTTCAGAAATATGGTTTCATCCTCCGGCCAGGAACTACCCAATACAATGGTTGGACCATACTGAGCATCAAAACCAGGAAGCAGTTCATTTATCATCTCATGATTTGTACGGATCATTGATACTTTTTCATGGATTCTATCAATTCTAGTATCATGTCCATC
>RGCF01000094.1 GCA_009919265.1 Bacteroidota bacterium
TTTGCGAGAAGATAGATTTGCGCCTATTGTCATCACTGCTGATCCATCCGCAGAAGAACGAAGAGTGCAGGTCGTGAATTGGACCACCAATGCTATCTTGACATGGAAAGCACTTGATCTGGATAATCATCAATTGAATATTGTTGGTGGTATAGAATCACAAAGATCAGAACAAAGAGATCTTGGTACGACAGGAAATACATTCCCAAATAATTATTTCACCACTCCGCAATCTGCTTCTGTGAGAAATGGATATGTGTTTGGAACTGAATATGGATTGGTGTCCTATCTGGCAAGAGCCAATTATACATTCATGGATCGCTATTTGTTCAGCTTGAGCGTGCGTACAGATGGATCATCAAGATTTGGTCAGAATCATAGATATGGATTTTTCCCCGCCGGATCATTTGCATGGATACTTTCCAATGAAGATTTCTTGAAAGGAAATGAAGTACTCACATTCGCAAAAATTCGTGCGAGTTATGGTATTTCAGGTAATGCGGCAATTGGCGACTTCACATGGCAAGGTGTGTATAGCACAGGAAGCAATTATAATGGCAATCCCGGAACGATGCCTGGTCAATTGCCAAATAGCGACTTGACTTGGGAAACTTCAAGACAACTTGACTTGGGATTGGATTTCGGATTATTCAATGATCGTATTTCAGGTTCCATTGGTTACTATGATCGCATGAGTTATGGCATGCTGCTCAATGAACGCGTTCCATCTTCATCTGGTTTTAGTTCCGTCATCAATAATGTTGGTGAAATGAGCAATACAGGGTTTGAATTCAATATTCGCACTGTGAATGTAAGCACTCCGGAATTTGAATGGAGTACTGACTTCAATATCACCTATAATGTAAATAAGATTCTTTCCCTTGGAACAATCACAAATCCTGATGGCGTGGACTTGGGATTTGGCGAAACAAGAGCAATCACCGGATATCCATTTGCAACATTTTTCATCGTGAGATCAGCAGGTGTTGATCCACAAACAGGTTTGCCAATTTACTATCGACCAACGACCGTTACTGGTGCAGATGGGAAACCCGTACAGAACAATGGTCTTAATGGACGCCCACTCGAACTGGAGAAAGCCGTTGATTCGCTCGGCGCACCTCTTCCTTGGAATGCAGGATGGCGTGTACCAACAGGTAAGAATTATCCTGACTTCTTTGGAGGAATCACCAATTCATTCCGATATCAAAATTTTGATTTGACTGCTCAATTTGTGTATCAACTTGGTAATACCATTTATGATGATGCAGGTAAGCGATTGGTTGGCAATATGGGATTCTCATGGAATCAAATGACAAAGTCACTTGATCGCTGGACAGAGCCCGGACAAGTCACAGATGTGCCACGATTGACACTCAAAGGAAATCGCGACATTAATACCGATCGATATATTTACAATGGAGATTTCTTGCGCTTGAGACAATTGACCATTGGTTATACATTACCAAAGGAATTGGCAGAAGGCATGGGATTTTCTACTTTCCGCGTTTATCTCACAGGCATCAATTTGCTTACATTCACAAGTTTCCCAGGTTGGGATCCTGAAGTAGTGAGAGATCATAATGGCGATCAACAAAGAAATGGTAATCAAGGTGTGACTTATCTCACACCGCCTCAAGCAAAAACGTATACACTCGGCATCAATGTCGATTTCTAATTTTGAGAAAAAGGTAAAAACATGAATACAATTTCAATAATCAGATTATTCTCCATTGCACTTGCAGGATTGCTCTTTTTCAATTCCTGCACTGATGTATTGGATGTACGCAATGAAGGTCAATTGTCCACAGAAGCAGCATTGTCAGATGCACGCTCTGTCAATGTTGCAATGTCAGGCATTTATAGTTCATTACAAGGAAGTTTGGGATCCGGTATTCCTGCTTCACCCTCAGAAGCACTCGCAGGCGATATCGTCTATGCAGGAAGCGATTATGGATATTTGGAAATCTGGAATCAAAATATGTCGCTGTTCACTCCTTCATTCAGCGGCTTCTGGGATAATTCTTATCGCGGAATAAATGCAATCAATAATGTATTGGCATCATTACCGGATATCAAAGATTTGACTGATGCACAAAAGAGTCAAATTGAAGGTGAATGTAAATTTATTCGTGGAGTGATGACATTTGAAATGCTACGCATTTGGGGACATCAATATGGTCATCGTGCTGACAATTCACAACCTGGCGTGATTATTCGCACAGCTCCAACTAGAGGAACAAATGGCCTAGCGATTGGCCGTTCCTCCGTTGCTGATTGCTATAAGCAAGTCATCGAAGATTTGAAAGCAGGTGAAAGTTTGATGAACGATACAAAACGCGATGGCTATGCCAATAAATCAGCTGCACAAGCATATTTGGCCAGAGTGTATTTTCAAATGAATGATCATGCAAATGCTTATGCTTATGCAGATCTCATCAAAAAAGGTGGAAAGTTTAGCTTGGCGACAACCCCTCGCGATGTATTCTATAAAGGTGGTAATACTGAGTCCATTTTCCAAATGGCACTCACAACACAAACCAATTCATTTGGAGCAATTCGTGGGATGTATCAGAAAACAGCATTTGGCGAACCACCATTTACAATCTCAAAAGATTTTGCTGATGCAATTGATGCAAGCCCAGCTTCAGATCTTCGCAAACAACACTATATCAAGCAATCCGGATCAACCAGATATTGCACAAAATTTGATACACTCATCGCAAATGTGAATGTAATTCGATATGCCGAAATACTGTTCATTCATGCAGAGGCAGGACTTGAACTTGGCAAACCTGAATCAGAAGTCCTCGCTGATGTAAATCTCATTCGCAAAAGAGCAAATGTGCCCGAAGACAATTCCACCACCGGAAAAGCCGCACTTCTAGACCTCATCGGCAAAGAACGTCGTCTTGAGATGTGCTTCGAAGGTGATCGCTTCCATTATCTCAAACGTACTAAGTCTAGTTCTATCAGAGGCTTAGCTTGGAATGACAATAAATTATTGGCTAAAATTCCAAGTAGCGAAGTCTCAGGAAATCCAGGAATCGAGTTAAATCCATAATCCTAAAGGATGATTGTTTCAAAATTGTTTATTAAATTCGCGTAATCTTTGCAAAGCCATGCCAATCATGGCTTTGCAAATTCCCTAAGCACCTCACTTTTACTTTTTTTCACGTTTCCCCAAGGTGTTTTCATGAAGAAATTCCTTACAATGTTGGCAATGGGTGCCATGATTTCAGCCCCGGCTTTTGCCCAAGTTGAAATCAATTATTCAATAGAAGGTGGCGACGCAAAATATGATGCCATCAAATTTTTCTCCGCAGATGGTAAATATGCATCAGATAAACCTGTGACAATGATTGCTCTCACAGATAAAATGCATCCACTTGCTGCTGATGTAAAGCCGGACGGCCCTGCATCAATGAATGGTGCTGCAAAATGTCTTTTACATTCAGGTGCGGGCACTGGATTCTGGGCGAATGCAGGTCGCAGTGCAGATGGCACCAAGACTACATTTGATCCAGATGGCTGGAGAAATGAAGCAATCGGCATGATGACTCAGCAAGCTCCAAACATCTTTTCATTCACATTCACACCAAAAGTGTTTTACAATACTGATGTTGTTACTCACTATGGAATGGTGTTTAATGATGGTAAGGATGGTAAAGCAGAAGGTAAAGCAGAAGGGTTGTCTGATTATAAATTGATCATCTCAGCACCTAGCAATGAGCCAAAAGAAATTCCTTATACAAAAGAAGGTGGAGACACCGGATATGATGCAATCAAATTCTTTTCACCTGATGGAAAATACTCATCAGACAAAGAAGTTGAAATTGTTGTGTTTACAGACAAAATGCACCCACTCGCTGCAGATGTTAAGCCGGATGGTCCTGCTTCCATGAATGGTGCAGCAAAATGTCTTTTACATTCCGGTGCAGGTACAGGATTCTGGGCAAATGCAGGTCGTAGTGCAGATGGTACCAAGACAACATTTGATCCGGATGGCTGGAGAAATGAAGCAATTGGCAATATGACTCAGCAAGCTCCAAATGTTTTCTCCTTCAAGTTTGTTCCTAAAACAATGTATAATACTGATGTCGTAACTCATTATGGCATGGTATTCAATGATGGTAAGGATGGCAAAGCAGAAGGTAAAGCAGAAGGTTTGTCTGATTATAAACTCATCATCACAGGCAATACAACAGCAGTTCGCGATGGTCAAGGCACAGCATATGATTTGAGCCCAGTGTTTCCAAATCCAACATCAAACACAGAAGTTTCGATGATTCGCTATCGCGTATTGAACGCAGCACAGCCAATCGCTGTAAAAGTGTTTGACATTCGTGGAAATCTCGTTCGCACACTTGTGAATGAAATGCAAGTTCCAGCAAACTACATGTTGTACTGGGACAAAGCAGATGCAAATGGTACACCTGTTACAGCCGGTTCATATATCTATACTATCGAATCAGGCAATTTCAGAACAACAGGCACAATGATCGTGAATAATTAATTCTCGATTGATCAACTTCAAAGCCCTCTCGGGAATGCTCGAGAGGGCTTTTTTGTTTCCCACAATATGATGCTAAATACCCTCACTTGCGTAATTTTGCAGTGACTTATGTCTTTCATTTCATTGGATATACATCATGTTGTGGATATATATTGTTTTCTTGTTTTCTTCATTGTGCTTTTCTGTCAATGCACAAGTAATTACCGGAAATCCCTCACTTCCCGATCCGAATGGCGCCGTTGAGATCACTTTTTATGCTGATAGAGGGACTGCAGGTCTTCGTGGATTCAATGGCGATGTCTATGCACATACAGGTGTGATCACTAGCAAGTCAACCGGACCAACAGATTGGCGATATGTCAAAACAAATTGGGGACAAAATACTCCTGAGACTAAACTCACGAAAATAACAACAGATCGCTGGCGCTTGACAATCCCCAATATTCGAGCTTATTACAATGTTCCACAAAGTGAAGAAATCCTTCAATTGACTTTTGTGTTTAGAAGCGCAAATTCAACTCAAGAAGGAAAAGATGTCGGAGCAAAAGACATCTATTTGCCGATACTAAGACCTGGCGCAGTTCCCTATTTCAAGATGCCGACACTAAGTGTAGTAAATCTTGAACAAGATGAATCAATACAAATAGAAGGGAGAGTGCAAGTCAATGGCACGGCACTAAAATCATTTCAATTGTTCTTAGGTGATTCACTACTCAAAGATGTTGGTACGGATACAGTGATTCAATACCAATTTATTGGTAGAAACATAGGTAGTTCTACTCTTAAATTGCAATCCATCGATACTTTAAATATCACAAAAACCGCAACATTGTCTGTGGTTACAGTAGCAAAAACAAAAGAGCAACCATTGCCTCCGAATATAAAGGAAGGACTCAATTTCATCAATGATTCAACCGTAGTGCTTTGTCTCTTTGCACCATATCACATCTCATTGGTGATTTCAATGACTATAAAGTCTTGCCGGAATATCAACTCAATCGCATGACCATTGATAAAGACAGTGCATACTATTGGATATCAGTATCCGGTCTAAAAATTGGAACGGAATATGGATATCAATTTGTGATTGATGGCTCCATCATTGTAGCTGATCCCTATGCAAAAAAAATCTTGAGTGAATTCAATGATGATGAAATCATCTCACAAAATCGCTATCCCAATCTGAAACGATATCCAAAATCCAAAACAGATGAATTTTTGTCGGTATTTACGATGCGTCCGGCAAGTCAAAAAGATGAATTCCCCTATGCATGGAAAAACGAATTCAAACGCATTCCCGCAAAGGATTTAGTCATTTATGAATTGCTCGTTCGTGATTTTACTGATCGTAGGACATTTCGTGCAGTCATCGATTCATTGGACTATTTGAAAAAACTGGGCATCAATGCAATTGAACTGATGCCAATACATGAATTTGAAGGGAATATCTCATGGGGCTATGATCCTGCATTTCCTTTTGCATTCGATAAATATTATGGCACCGAACTCGATTTGAAAGAACTCATCGATAAAGCACATGGTATGGGAATTGCAATCATTCTCGATCTAGTGCACAACCATCTGACAGGATCCAATCCACTCATCAGAATGTGGGCTGATGGGAAATATGGTCCACCATCAACTATCAATCCTTATGCAAATGTCACTGCCAAACATCCCTTCAATGTATTCAATGACATGAATCATGAAAGCATTGCCTATCAACGATATATTGATGGCATCAATGAATATTGGATTCGAGAATTTAACGTGGATGGATATCGCTTTGACTTATCAAAAGGATTCACGCAAGTTGATTATGGTTCAAATACTGCCCGATGGAGTTCCTATGATTCAACACGCATTCGATTACTGAAACGCATGTACAATCGTATTAGAAGCTTTGATTCATCTGCATATTTGATACTAGAACATTTTGCGGATTCACGAGAAGAAAGAGAATTGACTGATCATGGCTATTTGATTTGGCATAATATGAATCCTACGTCAAGTGAAGCCGTCATGGGCTGGATCACCGGGCAATCAGATAATGGAACATCACAAGTATATTATTCAAATCGATCACTCAATGTTCCGGCCAATGTTGCCTATATGGAAAGTCATGATGAGGAACGATTGATTCGAAAGAATTTCTGTTATGGCAAAGCTGCTACAGGATATACTACACGCGATACAACTATAGCACTTCAAAGAGCAGGTGCAATGGCAGCAATGTTTTTCCCCATTCCTGGTCCACGCATGATTTGGCAATTCGGTGAGATTGGATATGATATCGGATTACAATTAAATGAATCATGCACAGACAATGCATCCATCAGACTCAATATAAAACCCACTCGTTGGAATTATCTGAATGATGCGAGAAGAAAACGTCTCTATGATACCTATTCAGCACTATTGGCATTGCGCACATATCCAACATTCACTTCTTTGCAAACAAAAGTGACATTCAAAGCATCACGCATGGATACCTTGAGAACAGTGCATCTTGAACATCCTGAAATGGATGCACTTATCATTGCAAACTTTGATATGAAGCCAAGGTTATTTCTCACAAAAGTAACCAAACCCGGTACATGGTTTGATTATTTCTCCGGCTCTTCGATTGATATAACTTCAGAAGGAAATTCCTTGACACTTCAACCAGGACAATTTCATGTATTGACTTCAAAGCAATTGCCTAAACCAAATGTTCAGGCATGGCCGGTGACATCAATCAATGATGAAGAGAATGTTCAAAGCACAATCAATCCACATCCTTTGCAATCCGGTGAACATGGTTTTATTTCATTGAAACTGAATGGTGGAATGGGACGCATATATGATATGAAAGGAGTATTGATCGACAATAAATCCATTCAAGACAAACAAATACAGATCGGACCTTATCCAAGTGGAGCTTATGTCTTTGTGCATCATGCAGAAGATGGTTCTATTCTTGAACACTATCCATTTATCATTCAATAGGCTTTTCAATGAGATTATTATGTGTCCTATTGCTTTCTTGCAATGTCATTGTAGCAAATGATTTCAAGGCATTGCTTGATACAATCAATTCCGCATCTGATTCAATAGCCAAAAAAACAATTGTTGATTCATTCATGCTACAGAATCCTGTTCTTCCCTTGACAAATGGGACAGAATGTGTCTTCATGTTTAGAGGAAATGCAGATCGTATCATCGTAACTGGAGATCATAAACAATGGTCTGCAAATGGTGATACAATGAAAAGAATCGCAGGAACTGACTTATCATATATCATGAACACTTTTCCAATTGATGCACGCATTGATTATAAATTCATCAATGGATCAAATTGGATATTAGATCCCAAAAACCCATTGACCTGTGCTGGAGGATTTGGTCCTAATTCAGAATTGAGAATGCCGGGTTATCCTCAGCAACCTGAATTGATAGGAAATACAGATATACCAAAGGGATCAATCTTTGATACCACATTCCGATCAAGCTCTCTGAACAATTCGCGCGCCATTAAAGTGTATCTTCCACCCGGATATTCACAGTCACAACAATATCCTGTAATACTCTTTCATGATGGCCTGGATTATGTCAATCTCGCAAAAGCACCTGCTATCATTGACCGTCTGATTGCAATGAATAAGATGAGACCCATTATTGCTGTGTTTGTTCCTGCTGTGAATAGAACATCAGAATATGCAGGCAATACAATGAATACATTTCATCAATTCATCATCAATGATATCATGAACTGGGTTGATAAGCGTTTTTCAACGACAGCAAATCCTGAATACAGGGCAGTTGCAGGTGCATCAAATGGTGGAAATATCGCATTATATTGTGCCTTGAAATCCCCTCAGATTTTTGGCAAAGTAGCGGCACAATCAAGCAATGTTATCAATTCAATCATGAAGGAATTTGATGTCTATCCACCACTACCAATCACGCTTTATGCAGATATTGGTACATATGATATTCCACAATTGATACCACTTGTCAAACAATTCAAGCAAGTATTGGAACAGCGAGGATATGTGTATATGTATAAGGAGGTCAATGAAGGACATAGCTGGGGTAATTGGAAAGCACATATGAATGAATATCTAGAATCATTTTTTCCTCCCATGCCCTCATCTGTAAAATCAGTAGAGAATAAACCATTAATTACAGATTTGGAATATAAAATAGATAGTCTTGCCATTCATCTTACATTTCGACTCACAATTCCCATAAAAGGAATGACACTGCTATTGATGGATATCAAAGGAAGAATATTAAGCGAATCATTACTCACAGCAAGGGAGCAAGGTGATTTGCAAGAACATGTATTGATTTCATCGAAGCTTCCTGCAGGACATTATTTCCTACAATTCAGATCAGAACAAACAATGTTTACTTATCCAATCAATATCCAATGAAACAGTTTCTATCATTGCTATTCTCGCTATTGATCATAAGCCACATCAGTTTTGCCCAGCAATTACGAAAAAACCCGGGTGCAGTGTATTATGAAATATTTGTTCGTTCATTTTCCGATTCAAATGGAGATGGAATTGGAGATATCCCCGGTATCATTCAGAAACTTGATTATCTTAAAGAATTAGGTATCAAAGGCATTTGGCTAACACCTGTCCATCCCTCTCCAACATATCACAAATATGATGTAACAGATTATCGAGCAATTGATCCTGAATATGGAACGATCAATGACATGAAACGATTGGTGAAAGAAGCCCATGCTCGCGATATCTCGATCATCATGGATTATGTTGTAAATCATACTAGTTCTCAACATCCTTGGTTTAAACAAGCAATTGAGAATCCTAAAGCGCCTTCAAGAGATTATTATATATGGGCGAATGAATCTGAATCACATCGTTGGCAGTCACAACCATATAATCAAGGTTTGCCTTGGCAATGGCATACAGTTGATTCTACCAATACAGGCAAAGGACGCTATTATGGATTCTTTTGGAGAGAAATGCCTGACCTTAATTATGATAATCCTACTGTTCGCAAAACAATGATTGGCCATGCACAATATTGGCTCAAAGAAGTGGGTATTGATGGTTTTAGATTGGATGCAGCGCAACACATTTATGATCTTAATGAACACAATAAAAGCATTGCATGGTGGGAGGAATTTCGAAAGGGTGTTGAATCGGTAAAGAAAGATGTATATCTAGTTGGCGAAATTGTCAATGCTGATTCAATCGTAACAGGGTATTTTTCCGGATTGAAATCTAATTTCCATTTTGATTTGGGAAAGCAAATATTAACGATGCTCAAAGATGAAAAGGCTCCTGCAAATTTCATTGAACGTTTAGCAATGTCTATATCACAACATAAAACTAAACGAGCTGACTGCATAGATGCAATCTTTCTCACAAATCATGATCAAGATAGAATAATGAGCGAGTTGTCAGGCAATGAAGCTAAAGCTAGGCTCGCAGCAACCATATTACTCACCCTTCCTGGTCAACCATTTCTTTACTATGGTGAGGAAATTGGAATGCTTGGGAAAAAACCTGATGAAGCAATAAGAGAACCATTGAGATGGACAAGCGAGAAAGATCCTCATACAACTACATGGGAATCATTACGATTCAATATCGACCCTTTGAACTCTATTGACATGCAAAGTAAAAACACGAATTCTATCTATCATCAATATAAACGTCTC
>RGCF01000095.1 GCA_009919265.1 Bacteroidota bacterium
GTCGTCTTTTTCTGCTGATGGTTTGTATTCCGATGTTTGGAATGCCGTCAAAACTGGCGGATAACAAAAATAACCAACCAAAGCAGCAATGCCTAAAAAGAGAAACCAACCCACGAAAATGAGGACATTCAGGAAGAATACATTGTTATACCATTTACTCTCTTCTTCCTCTCTCTTTAATTCTTCCTCTTCTTGTTCTTCACCGTCGAACATTATTATATTATATTATACCAGCGAAGATTTATTCGTCTCGTGCTACGATATGCTACACTACGCCAATACCTCGATATCGTCTAATAACGGAGGAGCATTGATTTCTTGTGTATTGTTAAGTGTATGGATATCAAGAGTGTCTAACCGAATATCATCACCAATCGTCAATCGCCCGGTGTCGTCTTCATTTTCGGCATCCCCATCGTCGTGTGACATATACTCGTTTATTCTCTCGCTTGCGTCCGTTTCAAATGTTCGCACATCATTCTCTCCAAATGAGACGCCACCGCTTCCGCTTCCGCTGGTCGACAACGACGACGACGACGACGACGACTCAGCACCCTCGGCAACCAAAGAAGACGATGACCCATTCAATTCGCCGACAAAGTCGAGCTGTTCGATGGGTGATGTCGTATCCTCCCCTGCTCCGGCCACGCCCCCTGCGTCTGCTTCAGCATCCCCCGACACTCTGTCGCGATGGCGTCTTCGTCGAGTGCTTCCGTGATGCGACGAACGGCGTCTCGACGAGAGATTGGCATCGTCTTCCGAGAGAATTGGCTCTTGTTGAATGACCTCCTCGTTTTCCGTCACTTCTACCACATCCTCAATTGTATCCTCTAAATACATCTTAATGAGTTCTTCCACCGGAATATTATCGCGTATCGTATTGTAAATACACTCCTTCACAATAATCTCAAACTCGCGATTATTACGCTGAGTGTGAAGCGGCTGAATTCCTCTCTCAAACATATACACATTCGAATACACTTTCCGCGCAGTATTCACATAAATCTTATGAACGAAATCGGATAATTGCGGGATTTTAATATCAACCTTCTTTTGCTTATTCCCGACACGCATAACCGTCATACACTTCAAATGAATAATATGAACACAGGTAATCAAATCTTCTAAATAACCACAAGTGCTTCGTTCTTTAATTCGAGCTGTCTCATCCTTGATGATATTCGGATTCCATTTGGGAACTCTCGAGAGAAGGTTCTGAAATGTCATCAAGTATTTGTCCTGTTCTTTATTCCCGACACACAGCTTCACCGCTTCATCGAATATAGAACGAATGCCCTCTTGAATAAGTGGCGTCAAAATATTCACGAGACGAGACGCCCACTCGTTTTTAGATTCGTAAAGTGAAGTAACCGAATAATCATCCATCGCGAAACTGTGATACCGACGACTTTACATAAATGAAATATTTTCTAAACTCAGATTACAACGAAATACAATAAAGTGAAGAAAATATAATAGTAGGAGTTTCTCGTTTCTAAACTCTTTCCGCACCTTGTCAAACATAATGAGTAGTTCGTATCGTCGCAGGTCATTGAATTCCGGGTGGGTATGAATGAAATCGATAATATCAAGTCCGCAATATCCCTGTTCGTATAATGAAACAGATAAATCGATTATTTTTTCGTAATCTTTACACGAGGGTGGTTGGGCAGATATAGCCGCGGTGTCTTCTGCTGCGTCCTGCCGTAAGAGACTAGGGTGTATGATTATCAAATCCTTTAATGCCATTTCTCTCGACTTCATAATTTTATAAGTGTCACACGCCTTATCGGCGAGGTAAGTATGAAGATTTACGCCACACGACGCCGTGGCAGCACCCCCCGCCTCGGCGGGAATAGGAGGCGGAATATAGATATCGCAAAAGCGCGAGAGAATGGGTTTCAGCAGACTATCCTTATTTTCAACGACAATAAAAAAACGCGTCGATGAACAGAATAATTCGATACATCGTCGTAATGCCGATTGAGCGTCGATTGTTAGTTTGTCAGCATTTGTAAGAATGACGGATTTGAAAATCGCGCCTTCTTTCAGGTCAATATTCGTTTTTGCAAAAAACTTCAACTCTTCGCGGATGAAACGAATACCCTTTCCGTGAGCACAATTCGCCCGCATAACATAGTTTTTTATGGCGGATTTATCACCATCGTATATGGAGTGAATAAATCGGTTTAATATAACAGTTTTACCTGAACCGTGAGGCCCATAAAATATGATATTCGGGATTTTTCGGTTCTTGATGAATATGTCTAATTTATTATGAATATTTTTGTGGATGTCGTGTAATTCTGGTTCGGTGCTAGTCATTATTGTTGTAAATACTAATAATAATGACACTCTATTATTTAACTCCATTTCCGTCCTAGAAATTAATCGATTGTTCATACGGTTTTACTGAGGGTTTTGCGCCTCCATCTCCATTCTCGATATTATCGCCGCCACCGGCCGCTTCCCCGTCTGTATAGTAATAATTCGTAGTGTAATAATAATTCGTCGGTTTGGACGCGGCATAGAACGGTGATTCCTCGTCGTATCCTTGTCCGTTATACATTCCAAGATACGCGGTTGCTGCCGGCGACCCATCTTCATAATAATAAGCATTACGCCTGTCTGTCCTTTGGTTTCCTGTCGGGTCGTTCGGGTCAATCCAACTACCGATTCCTCGTATAATATTTCCGGCAGCATCGCGGATTGAGCCAAAGAGCCCAGGGCTCTGCCCTTGCCCTTGCCCTCGCCCTCTACGACCATATCCACGAAAGTTGCGAGTAATCCCGCGCCGGTAAATATCGTCATCGCTGAGAGATGACGAACTCGTTTCTCTCGCGATGTCATCATAACTCGAACGAGTGGTTGCCAGTAAATTCTTTTCGATTTGTGTTCCGTCCGGTAAATATATCGCCCAACGAATCACCTTAACGCAATCCGCGTCAATACGGCAAGAGTCTGAACCGGTCTGGCCTGGGTTGTTACACTTCCACGGGCATTTACGCATAAGAAGAATATTGTTTCCGTCCGCTGATTTCACTACATTGCCGCTTGCGTCTAATCGATAAATATTCTGGCAATTGCCTTCATTACTCGAGAGATTGGAGGGTTCGACGCACTTACGCACATATCCGTCATCGCCATACCGCCAGTTGGCACCATCATACCAAGAGTCGGGGTGGCTAGCAATAAGGCGGTTTCGTCGTGCGAGTGCGACATCGTATTTCAGCTGGGCTTCTGTTTTTGCAGTCTCGGTGGTAGCTGCACGAAGAGCACGATACGCACTTTCATACTCTTTTTGTGCTTCAATTGCCCAGTTCATCTGGCGTTTCACATCGGAAATCAGGACGGATGATGCTGCACTGGTGACATAGGTGGTTCCATCACTGGCAGTGCCGGACGAGGTGGGCGAACCAGAAGATGTAGTGGTAGAACCACGAGGTTCGATCGCGGGAAGATTAAACTCACCGTGGTCGAGCACACCGACATCACCGGAAAATGCGCGATCGAGAGATGGAATGGATGCTCTATAGGTTCGAATTTTGGCAGTGGTAATAGTGGACCTTGATGTCGGCGTTTGAAGACCGCCGATAGAGAGGCGAATCGGCGTATCTTTTGGTAAAGAACCACCTACCGCGAATTTGACAACTGTGTAACTGCCTCCATATGTAGTACCAGTTGTATCAACCATCGCATTCGATATAGTAGTCAAAGTATCTTCACCGCCTCCACTATTTGTCCAAACAAACGATATTCCAAGGTTAATCTTATCGGCTTTTGTCACATATGGCACCTGAACTAAGAATATATCACCCGACACCAAGGCATTGGTTAGCATAATTGTCATCGAGAATGTAGTCCCTGTTCCAGTATAATTCGGTGAAAGCTGCGGGCTTTCCGTAGATATTTTACGGCAGGTGAGAAATGTCGACTCACCACCGTAATCCGTAGTAGCGAAAATACGAACTTGCTTCGCCGCATCACTCGGCCATAAATTCACGAGGACAAGCTTCTGCGAACCAGCCGCCTCTGCGTTACTTTCGAGTGATACGTAGGCAAGACTGACGGGGCTAGGAGCCGCCGTGATTACATCCTTCCATTTCAAACCCGAGAGTTCCAACGCGTATTGTCCGCCCACTATACGGTTGGCAGTTCCGATTGTGTAAGTTATTACACAAAATCCCACGTCGGCTCCTGATGATGGGACACTAGCAGCTATGATGGGCGATGGGTCCAAATCGGCTCCTGTTCCAGTAGCTTTTCCGTCGGTGACTGGCAGCGTGGCGCCGCCATATGCGCGCATGCTCACCTTCATTTCACTAGCGACCGGATCCTTGATATAATACGCCGGAACTTTAATCGTGATAATCTTTGCCAGTATTGCGCTAGCTCCACTTCCACTAGCACCATGCAAATCCGCAGTAGTTTTAAAAATAAACCGAAAAGTAGTAGTCAAATCTTTCACAAAGGAGCATTTATTGAGAATGAGTGTTCCGTCACTACGCGAACCGGCTATGTCGGCTGCGACTGGCGCGTGGGATGTCTGTGATAACGCTATCCCGTCATATCTTACTTTTTCATGATCAGCAACAGCCAGTCCTTCAATCACCCCCGTCCCATACCCCTCGGATGGGGCCATCCAAGACCCAAACCCGCCATTACGGTATGTTCGCGAAATCCATACACTCACCAATAACACTAAAATGAGCACGAATATCACCGTGTATTTATCATCGAAAAAATCCGATAATTTCATGGACTATGTAACTACTATATTGATATAAAAAATATTATATCGTGTATATTGATTATATTATATACGATAAAATAAATCTCTCGTCGCTCGTCACTCGTCGCTCGTCGCTCGTCGCCCGTCGCCCGTCAATCGCGACTTCAGTACGTCTGTAAACTATGTGTATATGGGTTCTGTCTAAAGGCGTTCAGAATATCTGGTTGAATTCTCTCGTTCAGCTTACCCTCATCGTAACTCTGCGGCATTGTCATCTTCCCGTAAATATCGATACTTGGAATAGACGACGGTGCATTCGTCATCACCATCTCGCGATGGTTCGAACGGTCGGCGTCTAACCGGTCAATCTGAACATTCGTATTTGAATTAAACAGCGACATTGACCCGTGGTTCGTAATATTCTTATAGGTCTTATTCACATTATTGCGCTGGTTATATGCAGCATTGTATAATCCATTGCCCATTCGTGTCGCCGAACCACCCGCCGTTCCTAAATAATCGGTGCTCGTCGTTGCTCGTTCGGTTTCCTCTGGCGTATTCTGAGCGATTAGATAACCTGCCGCTGCTTGGCGTTCCACATTGAGGTGGTCATAACCAACCAAACCGACCGTTGTTTCCTTAATCGTGGTGGGAGCACGGTCTGCCGGATTAAATGTCGCCGTCACCGCGGCAGGAACAGGCATCCTCGCATTCTCGTAAAGTCGAGCGTTCCCGACCACATTCTCCTTGCGAGATGGCTTCAGGACATCGAGCAATGGAGCAACAACCGCTTTAAGTGCTCCGTGAATTCCACCCATCTCGTTTGGACGAACCGTAGTCCGGTTATTATGCGTGAATTTATAGCTCATACGCCCAAAATCCGCCTCGGTCGCGGTATTTTTCTCAGCAGCGTAAGGGTTAATCATTGGCTTACCGTCATAGACTTGGCGGCGTGTATCCTCGAAGTTCTTCGGAGCATACATCGCGGCACCACCATCCGCCGGAGCAGTCGCGCCGAAATATTCCGTCGTCGTGGTCTGACGGTTGCTCTCTCTATCCATCTCAATCGCGCGCTGCGTCTCTCCCTTCTCAGCACCGGTCGTTGTGAACCATCGGTCAGGTGTATTCACGAAGAATGTATCCGGTAGATGTTTCTCCATTCGTCCTAAAGTCGCCGTAGTCGGCGCGGATTGGATGTAATGTGCGGCGGGTCCTTGGTGTCCTTCGAGAGAATACGACAGTTTCGGGTTCGTCTTTACACGCATTTCATCGACACCACGGTCAATCCATTTCTCTCGAGCTTCCATTCCTGAATTAAATCCGAGTGTTCCTTGAGCGCTATATCCTTGGTCTAAGCCGGGGCCGACACGCACTTCCTCCCACGGCTTCACATTCGCGATTTTCATACTTGGAAGGACACGCGACTGATAAAAATCATTCTGGTTGGGCATACCGCTGGGGTGATGCATATTTTCCTGCGGGCGAAATAACGGGGCTTGTTCCGTCTTCGAGAAGAATTGCGACCCGCCACCCACTTTATTATCAAGGACATTCTCGTGCATATTTGCATTCGTCGTCAAACCGCGTATCTTCGCACCATAATACGGTTCCATATTGTTATGCGTAAATGCCTGTGGGTCAATCCGCGCCCCCGTGAGAGACTGAAACCCGTCCTTGCTATAATTATCGCCGAACTGTGTATCTAAACCTTCGCCGACAACTCCCGTAGTAGGAGTATTCGACTGGATAATATCCTTCTTGTCGTTCGAATTGTCCCGCGAGCGTTCGGCAATCCCGCGAAGTATGCCTACACCACCAACACCACCAGCAACACCTGCCGACATTTTGTCATAATCGACATTACTCGCGTAGTATCGGTCGGTCGGAGTATTCGGGTTTTTATATTCATTCACATTCGTTCCGGTATTCGGGCGAACCACTGGATAATTTGTAACAGGAATACTCATATTCGGCAAGTATCTCGCGTTATTTGCGTTGGGGTTACGGTAGCCTTCGTTTATTTTTGGTTTATTCTTATTGTTCGAAGCAATATAAGCTGACCCAAGAATTCCTAATAGAAATGCAAATTCAGCCATCTATCAGCGTATTTTTTATATGTATATGTTACTGGTATTATTATATATATTATTCTAATACTATTCTAATACATATAATATCACGAAAACAGGGCGTTTGTTCCGCTAAACTGACGCATATCGCCGACGGATTGTATGCCGCTGCCGCTGCCGTTGTCGCCGTTGTCGCCGTTGTCGCCGCTGCCTAAACCGCGCTCCGTATTCCGAATTCCGCCGACCATTCCTTCCAATTCAGGATTGCGATGTGATGGATGAACTGAGAAATAGGTGTCGTCTGAAATACCCGGAACTGTGCTCTGTGGGACAAACCGGTCTTTTTCGATAACACGTGTATTCAGGTTGTTAAAAAACGGCATAAACACGTGTTCTTGAGGGTCAAAGTGAAGCATTTTCCAGTTGTCTTGTTCAACATCCCGCAACACCCAAGCAGGATGAGTCGCGCGTGTTTGTTCCACCGAGCTCCCACCGCGAACTGGACAGCGTATCATCTCGTTGGTTCGCGTTGCCGTGGAAGCACGCTCATCGTGGTGATAATTATCGACGGAATCACGGTTCAGTCGGCGTGATAAACCGAATAATTCTGCTTCTACATCCACCGAATTCGTCATAATATTTCCCGCCCAAAACTGTGCTCGAACATATGGGTCTTCGTAATAGAGAGGCTTATCGCCTGGACCCGGCACATTCAAACAGTAACGGCCAACATCTGTCGATTGTTGCAATTGTTTTTTAACACGGGCTGGGTCGTCCCGAAATCGCGTAAACGACATTAGTATTATTGTATATTATTGTTATATTATTGTTGTTATATTATTGATATATGAATAAAAAGTTATATCAACAAAAACTAAACAAACCTAAACATAACAAGTTGTTATGATATAACCACCTGGGGATATGAAAATCACGGAACTCGAGCACGGCTTCGTCTTCGACATAAAACGCAAACCGTCTAAATCATATACGATATGTTTGAATATGATTGTAAAAAATGAGTCGCATATCATTACACAAACACTCGAAAATCTGTGTAGTTATGTCGATTTTGATGCTTATTATATATCGGACACAGGTTCTACCGATAATACGATTGACCTTATTCGGGCGTTTTTTAACCATCGAAATATACCGGGACATATCGAGCAAGTCGAATGGCGTGACTTCGGGTTCAATCGAACGCTCGCCCTTCAAATGGCCTTCAATACAACCGATTATCTCTTTATTTTCGACGCGGATGACTCGATACACGGCGACTTTCGAATGCCGCACGAACTTACCCACGACGCATATCAGCTAAAAATCGGGCAATCGTTTGTGTATACGAGAACACTTATCGTGAATAACCGTAAGCGTTGGCGGTATATCGGCGTCCTTCACGAGTATATTGCGTGTATTGATAGAGAGGAAAGCTCTTCTGTCATTCAAGGCGGGTATTACATAGAGTCGGGGCGCATTGGAAGTCGAAACCAGGACCCGAATAAATATTTGAAGGACGCTGCCGTGCTAGAACGCGGGTTTCAAGAAGAGACGGAGAATGCAAAACACGGCAGCGGTGGCGGCGAAAGCGGCGGCAGTGGCGGCGGCGGGCGTGCTCTCGCCGAGAGATATGCTTTTTACTGTGCGCAAAGTTGGATGGACGCCGGGCCAGCGTATATTGACAAGGCGATTGAGTGGTATCTTCGCGTTCTCTCGCAAAATAACTGGAATCAGGAAAAATACTATAGTGCTTTATGCCTCGGCAACCTGTATGATAAAAAGGGCGATAAATATGCTTCATTCAAATATTATTCAAAAACGATAGAATACGACGAAGAACGAATTGAAGGGATTGCCGCGTTGATGGAAAATCTTCGCGCGGATGGAAATCACGTCCTCGTGAATGCTCTTTATCACAAATACAAGAATTATAACAAACGCCCCCAAAATAAGCTGTTTCTCTCCGTAGATAAATACGCCGACCTCATCGAGTATAACAATTCAGTATCCGCGTTTTATATTTCTGATAAACGAAGTGGGTATGAATGTTGTAAGACGATTCTTCGAAACAATGTTATGACATATCCGTATATGATATCCACATATACAAACCTCGTATTTTATCGCAATTTTTTCGAAGAAGACACCGATTTTGAGATATTGCGGTTGTTTTATGTCGTCGACCATTTTCTCTCGGTGATTGCTTCAAAGAACGATAATTATAGCGAGAATGATATTGAAACTTGGAACCTTCTGTTCGCAAAAGTGAGGGGGGTGCTCACTGCTCCGTGCGAAGTCGTGGAAACGACGCCCGATAAAAACGGCGATACATACCAGTTGGCGCTGTCACCATCACTTCTGTGTCGGGATAAAAACACCGTGAAACGAAACCGCGAAACACCGCGCGTAATCATCACATTTACGACTTGTAAGCGACTGGAATTGTTTCAACAAACGGTTCATTCGATATTGAATATGTGGTCAGACATAAGTCTCGTTGATTACTGGTTTTGCGTTGACGATAACTCGAGCGAAGCCGACCGAAGTGTAATGAAGACGCAATACCCTTGGATAGATTATTATATGAAGTGCCCAAACGAAAAAGGGCATCGAAGTAGTATGAAAATTATCTGGAGTAAGCTGAAAGAGTTACAACCGACACTCGAGTATTGGATACATATGGAGGACGATTTTCTGTTTCACACCCCGGGTAGTTATGTCGAGAAAGCAATGCAGATGATGACCGACTCTCGAAACTCGGGATATAATGTCCGTCAAATCCTATACAATCGTAACTATGGAGAGACGGTGGATGACTATAAAATACAAGGCCACCGCATATTACGCCGTATGAAACACGAGGTTGCACTTCATCAACATAAAACCGGTAGCGGTAGCGGCAACGGGTTCGGATACGCGAATTGTCATTATTGGCCGCATTATAGTTTTCGCCCATCTCTCGTCGATGTTCACGCGATACTTACGGTGGGCGATTATGATACACCCAATCAGTTTTTCGAAATGGATTATGCAATGAAATGGATGGAACTCGGGTTTTTGTCTGGATTTTATAATCAGATTACAAACCGTCATATCGGACGACTTACAAAGGATAGAAACGATACTTCCCACCAGCAAAACGCATATGAATTAAATAATGAAAGTCAGTTTGTCGCGCTGCCGACGCCTCCGCCGCCGCCGCCTGTGCAGGTCACT
>RGCF01000096.1 GCA_009919265.1 Bacteroidota bacterium
AACGCAATAAAAAATATAATCCGAAATAATTTAGCAGGTTCTGCGATTTTATTATACGTTATTGTATTTATGCTGGTTCAATATATGAATCCATCGTTTATTTATAATGAAGATGGTAGTTTACGTGAATTCGGAATAGGGTATTCAAGTAAAACAGTTATACCGATATGGTTAGTGGCAATCATACTAGGTATTCTCTCGTATGTTACTGTATATTATGTGTCAAGACCCGTGACACGCATTTTTGTTTAACTCGTAATTGTCATCACTTTGTTTTTCTCCGCATCAGCCTTCTTCTTCGCATCTTCCTGTTTCTCTTTAAGAACCTGAGCGCGTATCTTCTGTTGTTCTGGTGTGAAAGAGCAACCCATATTCAGTATATAATTATAACTAATGCTAACAACTAACAAACCGCACAATACTAACCATATAAATTCTCCGACAATCGATTTCATGATAAGGAACGTCCGTATTTTTTCTAATTCTTCGATTTTCGCGGATTTGCGAATAAGACGTGATTCTTTAAAACTGTCCCAAAAACGGTCGAGGTTATCAAGGTTGAGTTCGTTAAGAAGAATCGACTGATCGGTATAAATTTGCTCTAAAGCCCGTCCTATGTCGCGTTTATTCTTTATTTCATCCGCGGGGATATCAGCTGCGTCTTGAAGACTGCCTGTATTATCGCCGGCTCCCCCGCTTTGTGTGGAACCAGACGCCCCTGGTCCTTTTTGTGATTCTGGTGCTAAATCAAATTGTGGGGTAAGTATGCTGTTAAATACATCTTTCATATCGGTCACTACTGACACAAATATATATCCAAACGTATTACTAAATGGCGTGAGCCAACCGGGAAATACGACGAGTGCGGCCTTAAGCGCCCCCAAAACTACGAACCACGGTAATAGAGTAGCGATTAACGCGGTTTTTTCTTGATCAAACCCACAAATATCTTTGGACATTGCCAAATTAATGAAATATTCACCAATTATGAGAACGATGAAAAATAGAAATACAATACCGCCACCAAGCACTCCTTTTTTGGTATGTTTATAATACGAATATGCGCCAAATACGGCCAAAAAAAAGAAAATTGCGACAGATGAACTTAGTTCCGCCATTACGGTTATTCGTGTTACAATATACCAGTATTATTTATTGTGTAACGAACCGATCCCGACCTCGCCCCCGCTCCGCCCCTGCGTTTTGATAATGGTCTTATTTTTTAGTATTATACTAATAATACACGAATCTACTGGTCTATTATGAATCAAAATGCTCCGCCGCCCACACTCATCGAACCAGGTGTTCGCTATTTTTTAAGCAAATCTCTCGAGCAGTGTCATAAAGTAAAAGAATATTATCATACACAACACTTTAATTTCGTCGCAGGTGTCGCATTTTTTATTTGTTTAGGCATCTTTTTGTATTTGAGGTATAAAGGCAAACCGACACCTGAAGAAATAGAAGCAAAAAAACGTCGGCAACAAGAATATATCCTCTCGAAACTGAAAATGGTAAATGCTACACATTACGCCCAAAGCAAAGGAATACCGATGGACGCACGAATACATCCCGCGGGAAATGGAATGGGGATGCTGACAAATTTACCGTTATGGAAGAGTCCAGATGAGGATTATTGGAAACGTAACTACGCGTAGTGGCGTAGCAGTCTAAATAGATTTATCTATGCTAAATGTAAAGTGAAGTGAAGTATGCCTATCTATCCAGAGTTACACGCGGCAATACAAGAGCGGGCATTAGAACCACATTATGGTGGCGGTCGTAGGGTTGCTGCGTCTCGTATTGCGGAACAAAAACGCACACAAGAGACGCGTGATAACTTGAAAAAGGCCACACGCGTGCTTCTTGAAGTTACTAAAAAACAGGAGGACGCGTTAAAAAAACACCTTCAGCGTGCGGCCGATCCAAATGAATTCCGAGGTATGGTTTATCCATACGAACTCATCCCAGAAGAAGAACGCACAAAGATTAACGACGCGATACACGGATATTATTCTATGAAAGAGAAATATAATTCCGCACTTGAAAAACGCAGACAACGTTTAATAAATGACCCAAACAGTAACTGGAAAACACTATCTTCACAGCAGAAAGCACGACGTCTTGCGCTTATAAAACCAGCGTGTATCGTATGTAAGCAAGAAGGCGGGTCTATATTCACTGAAACGGACGGCAAACTAAAAGCAATCTGCGGAAATATCTCTCAACCTTGTGGGTTTCATATTGAAGTTTTCCGAGGCAAATACATTAGTTTAGAAACGTTAATGAATGAATCACTCGAAGAAGTTCGCGCGACTAAGGACGAAATCATTCGAATGAAACTCGACCTTTTATTTCAGTTTATCAACGAAGACGAACTTCTGGCGCAATTTGACGCAGTTCAACATAAACTCCAAGAGCAGATGAAGATGTATTCCGAGTTTCGAACGTATTATCTTAGTGTAACCGATAATGAAGACCGTCGTAAAGACACAGAAACGCATACTCGCGTCATTGCGGAAAAAATCGCGTTGATTAAGGAATATATGACAGAGTTTCGCGAGTCAGAATGGAAGAATCGTAGCATTATTGATGATATTCTTGTGCTTTACCAACAGGATATTGAACCTGCGTTTATGAAGTTGCGAGAGACAAAGTATGTATATTCACAGGTGGAGACCGCGGAAAACGCGGAAGGTTCGCTCGTACAAATGTATAACGATGGGGAATTCAATCTCTCACAGAAGATGTATAGCTACAATGAACTTTATATGCCGGTGATTATGCCGAAATGGATTGCGGATAACAGGATAGTGAGCAACCCAGTAGGGGCGGTGGTCGCGCCTACCCCCGTAGTACAAATCTATCCCTGAGACGGTTCAGTCACATCTTTGGGTTATACTAGAAAGATTGTCGATAAATTACCGATAAATTATCGACATATAATATACGAAGCGTCACGAATGTTAGACATATTCAAGCATATTTCCCTTCCAATATTTATTGTAAGTCTTTCTATCGGTTTATTTTACGTGTATATTTCGGTTCCGAACCCGAAGATTATTTATGTATATCCGACCCCCGATAATATCCGTAATTTTCAATTTAAAGACAATGCCGACAACTGCTTCTCATTTGATGCGAAGGAAGTTAGCTGCGCATCGGCGAAAGGCCAAGTGAAGAAAATACCAGTTCAGTAGCGGAAACCATTATAGGAAACCCCGCGGCCGTCTTGTGAGTGGCGGATTTTCTATTGTGTAAAACAAGCAATTCTAATTTATATATGTATATATTAGAATACAAAGATGGGTTTTCAACGTCTGCTTCATACAGAAACAGGACGCGTTATTATATCAATTGTTCTTGGCCTAGGTATCGCATCTCTTTTTAGAAAAGTATGTAAAGATCGGTCGTGTATATCCTTTCGCGCACCGCCTCTTAAAGATTTAGAAAAAGATACATACAAGTTGGATGATAAGTGTTACGAATACAAAACCAAGGCGGTGAAGTGTGAGGCCGGCAAGAAGGAGGTTAGACTCAAATAAAAAAATTGAACGTCACATATTTCGTTATTGCAATATACTATACAATAACGAATCACACACATCTACATATACATACGCAATGGAACTTGTAACTGAACCTGATGTATATTCCCCGAACATTGATGAGAACGGTAATTATAGTGACAGGACGCCATCATTCAATACAAACGCTCTCGCAAATGGATTACGATGTCCGTGTGGCACCCGTAAAGATAAAGCATACACCACCGCCTCGTCATTTGCGGCACATTGTAAATCAAAAACCCACCAAACATGGATTGAAGACTTGAATAAAAACAAGTCAAATTTCTACACGGAAAATCAAAAACTGCGTGACGTTGTTCATGCACAAAAAATTATGATTGGAAAGTTAGAGTTGGAAGTTTCGAGCAAAAATATGACGATTGGTTACCTGACACACGAACTTACAAAGTTAATGACGTCGTCAGCGTCAGCGTCAGCGTCAGCGTCGGCAGCTCTTACATCAACAGCAAATGATATGTTGATGTTTTAGGTCTAGTTTTAGGTAAAAATAAAATAATCTTGCGTCCAAAATACGAGTCTTCGTTCTTTACATATGTATATTCTTATTTTTCTTTGTTCTATTCTTATTTAGACAGATTCATCCTACGATGAGCGACACTACAAGTATTGATGATCTTCCACTAATTAGTCAAACACCGAGTTCTGGTTACGCTGTAGGTGGAAATGCTAGTGGAACACCTCTTATTTACTCCCCCAATATTGACGGGGGAAATATACCACAACAAGTCCCCGCAAATGTTATGAATGAAGTTATGCATGGTGTTCAACGCGCCAGTGCCAACGGCATGACAATGATACCAACGAGAGATATTCCGATGAATCCTACCGCTTTTACACACGATCAACAAGCAAGACCGAATTATGTTCCGCAACCGAATGACGGATCAGGAGAAAAAAATGGCAGTTCGGCCGACTATATCAAAGACCATATGTCGATGGAGAATATCGTTCGCACAAATGCTCGTCAGTCGAATCAGATTGATACGCTGGAAGCAATTTATTATGATCTTCAAATGCCGATATTGATTGGTGTCCTCTATTTCATTTTTCAAATGCCCGTTTTTCGCGCACAACTTCTTCATTTTATTCCTTCATTATTTGGCGAAGATGGTAATTTCAAAATTGTAGGTCTTACCGCCACGAGTGCGATGTTTGCAGGGACTTTTTTCGTGATTATGAAGATTTTTAACAAGTTGGGAGAAGGACTTCGTTAGTATATATTACTTCTGCGTGTTACGATTCTTTCGCGTCATCTTCGCACCCGACCCCGACCTTGACCGCGCACCAGTGTTCTCATATGGAATATACCGCAAAAACCATTCCTCGAATTCACGCGTTCCGCGTTTTCCTTTTAATTCCTCATATTTCGCCGTTTTCTCGAATCGCATCGACTCCAATGTGGGTTGTTTGCCATAACAGTTAATACTAAAACGGCGTAATAAACCTGTCTGTTTTAACCGGTTGTGTTGCTGTACATCGAATAAAAACTGCGACATACAAAGAATGCGATTAATGTCATAATAAATACGGTCGGCGTAGATAAATGCGAGATAAAAGCTTAACATCGTATCGATGGTCGCAATACGAATTGTTTCGCCGTTAGCGTGACTGTCGCCATTTATTCGGATAGTATTATAACTATGGCACGCGAGAGGTTTGTATAAGAAGGCGATTACTTCATCACCCACACGAATATCATAATGTTCGGAAATCACTTCACCAACACCAGCGTGTTTCGTATATTTCACACCAGTATATTTATGTTCCGTAAGCTCTCGGACAACATCTTCACACAATTCTTGTGGATGTTCTGAGAGAATATCGAAATCGGGTATTTTTTGAATAATACGTCGTTGGTGTTTTGGCATATACCGTGAGTATAAGATATTCGCGTATCCACCGAAAAATACGGCGCGATGTTTAATGAATACACGACGGACAATATTGTAAATATCGGTTTCGATAAGTTCTTTCTCTCGATTACTTGTGTACGAAAGTTTTGAACGGTCAACGGAAAATTCTGGTGGTGACCGTGACCGTGACCGTGACCGTGACCGTGACCGTGTTTTCGTGGGCGTAGCTTCCGCGTCTAATTCTCTCGCCTTCATCGAATATAATACATATTCTTCATCCTTCCCAAATAATCTCTCATATGTTGCGATTAAACGATACCGATGCGTTAGTTTATCTTCTTCGACAGTATATTTAAAATCACCGATTGTTTCCTCGTGCGATTTTACAGAATAAAATAGATGCTTCATATATGCGTCTAGAGTTTTGTATTTTTTCGTGATTAATTGTATTGCTTCACGTTTATGAGACTTTACACTATTACCGCCACCTTCTTTTTTCGTCGTCCGCGAGCGTGAGCGTGTCTGCGTCTGCGTCTGCGTTCGTGAGCGTGATCGCACAGTTTCGGACCTTTTTCTTGAAATACTAATTTCACCTGTGTTCGCAGCCGTTGCTCCTTCAAATCCACGTTGGTATTCGATTTTATCACAGTCATACCCCTTAAGCGGATAATGCGTATTCAATAAAGTAAGTCGTTTCTGAACCTTCTCCCAACGTGAAACATCGCCATCTGGACGCGAGAGTTCGAGATACATCGCCATACGAAGAAAGTCTGGCGGGGCATACCGTATTCCCTTTTTAATAATCGCATCACGAGAGATTGCTTTGAATAACGCAGGCTCCATTTGTGTAATATCTGCGATACCAGTAAAATTCACAAATACTTTATAAGTTCCGTGATGAACACCAGACTTGGCTTCGACATCTTCGTAACCAGCCTTATAATAAATATCCGCAAGTTCTTTCGCGTGGTCGAGAGCTTTATCGGAGTAAAAATCATAATCTGGAAGTTCTATGTCTTTATTGTAAAATTGGGCGTCCGGAGGGAGAATATTGTTGATCGCAGTTCCGCCATAACATACAAGTTTTTTATCCGCGATAAATTTTTCGACGATGGAGATAATGTCTTGGACCTTGGGGTCTTGGATAATTTTTTCGCCCTTCCGTTTTTCAACTAAATCTACTGCTTTACGGAGGATTTCGAGTTCTTTTTCTTCAAATGACATTTTCTTTTCGTCGTTGTCGGCGTCGGCGTCGGCGTGATGATAAGCACCACCAACACCAGTGTATTGTGACGACGACGACGACGACGACGATGACGACGACGACGATGACGACGACGACGATGAGATTTCACTCATTAAATTCTACTACAATAAGAATAGAATTTAATTATGGTAAAATGATTATAACGTAATCTTGACTCCGCCAGCAGCTTCCGCAGGTCGAGCCTCCATTGATGCCTTGGGATCGGGTGGAGCAGGTGGTGCGATCGTAATCGGAACATACCTTAAATCCTCTGGTTTCAGAACAAACGCATAACCTACTGAAGCAAATTTATCTTCGTATGCTTTTAGTTTTTCATCCCGCGCCTCTTCCTGAAAACACATTGCCGCAATTTGACACCCCCACGTAAAAGGACCATTATGTCCGTCATTAATCGGACGACCACCCTTATCAGGTATAACAAGACACATATTTTTCTTATTTGCGTCTTTAAATGCTTGAGGATCGCCAACATTCTTAACACCAAAATAGGTATATTTCGAGAGAAACATTGTATTTGAACTCATATTGATAAGTTCAAACAGTTTAGTGTTACGATATACCTGATTGGTTCCATCCACCATTAATATTATTTTTTCTTTAAAATCAAGCAAATTTTCATTTCCTAAATCTTGCGTATGATACTCTTGACCATATTTCGGTCCTAGTAAGTTACGAGCAATACTCTTGCTTTGAGAAATGATCTTTGCGAGATTATCATACATCGTGATGTTGCGCGACATTATACGCATATGAATAATAAAAGGGTCACCTGGATTGGGGCATTTTGAACCCGAAAATACATAACTTCCTAATACTTCAAACGCTTCGCTTACTGGAATGTGGTTGAATGTTTCTTTATAATTAAACGAATTTACCGACGATGACGCAATTACGGGTTGGTTTTCTACCGAGAATACTTCAAAGTCGATGAACCTACAACCGCGTGCGATCACATACATCAATGCGTCCATACTTACATTCGAATTCTTGAACTTGTCTGGATTGAACGCATTATATGCGGCTTTAATGTAATAATCTCGTAATTTGAATTTACTTTGACTGTCCTCTGGATTAATTGATGTCAGATTTTTGTCGATGAACTTTTTCGTATTTTCATCTGGATTCTCAAGTCCTTCTTTTACCCGAGTTTGTGCCGACGTCGGGGTGTCAAGAGGAATAGAAGATGGGGGATATGGCTGCGACGGGGGCGGAACCATTTTACGATTAAGTGTATCCAAAGATGTAGCTGCTTTTTTTCTCTGATGTATCGTCATTTCATTTTCTGTCGTATTCACGGTATAATTTTCTGTCGAAATCTCAGGTGTATTGTCTGATAAGGGTATATTATTCTTATTGAGTATATGATTGAGTTGTGACATAAATTCTGGTTTATTTTCACTGGTATTACTCGAGCGAAACCCTTCCTTGAATTGGTGCGATAAATTTCTTTTTTCATAACATCTTGATTTAATCATTTCTGATAGTTTCCACGTTGCGAAAACCACAATAATAATACCTATAAACACGAACTCAACATGATTTTCTTTCATTCTTCTTACTATATAAAATATTAGATTTTTATATAAAGTTATATATAACATAACAATAGGCGTACTTAATTACTAAATGACTGGTGGTTTATTGAATCTGGTCGCTACAGGCAACCAAAACGTTATTTTAAACGGTAATCCCAAAAAGTCATTTTTTAAAAGCACATATCTTAAATATACGAATTTTGGTCTTCAAAAGTTTAGAGTTGATTTTGATGGTCAGAAGAAGTTGCGTATGACAGAAGAATCCAAATTCACGTTTTATATTCCGAGATATGCCGAGTTATTGATGGATACCTATATATGCGTTACACTGCCGTCGATATGGAGTCCGATTCATCCGCCTGCGCGAGTAGAAGATATGTGGGCGCCTTATGAATTCCGCTGGATTGAAAATATCGGGACCCAAATGGTCAAGGAAATCGTGATTTCAGTCGGTGGTATGACTCTTCAACGATTTACTGGTAATAATTTGATGGCGATTGTAGAGCGTGACCTCGACGCCACGAAGCGTGAATTGTATAATGAAATGACTGGTCATGTATCTGAATTATACAATCCTGGATGTTCGGGCGCACGATTGAATCAATATCCGAACGCCTATCGCACGTCAAGTATCTCTGGTGCCGAACCATCGATTCGCGGACGTAAAATATATATTCCGATCAATGCTTGGTTTACGCTTTCATCCAAGATGGCTTTTCCACTCGTGTGTCTTCAATATAATCAACTTCAGATCGACGTAACCCTTCGACCTGTGAAGGAGTTATTCACCATTCGTGATGTAGGTGATCCTGAGAATTTCTGGCCAGTTGTTCAACCCGACTTCACGAATCCTCTTCACCAAATGTGGCGATTTTTATATCCACCTCCTAGTATTGATTTATCACTGAACTCATACCCAAGTATTCGCACTGACTGGAATGCGGATGTTCATTTAATGGCAACCTATTGCTTTCTCTCGGATGAAGAATCGAAAGTATTTGCGGCCAATCAGCAGAAATATCTTATCAAGTCGTATTATGACTGGGTATTCAACGATGTAACTGGGAATAAGAAAATCAAAATCGAGAATTCGATGGGGATGGTGGCCTCTTGGACCATGTTTTTTCAACGAAGTGATGTAAATCTCCGAAACGAATGGAGCAATTACACAAATTGGCCATACAATTACCTTCCATATGATATTATTCCCGCGCCGATTGACGATGACTGGCGTCCAGTCGCATTTTCAGAAGATGTTCGCCCGACGACAGATTTGCTTACGAATCTGAATCCAGCTTACCAGAATGACCGTTACTTCTTTGATAAAAATGGACCTAAAAACGGGATTGGACCAGGTATTAATCCACGCGATAAACGAATGACTGGACTTCATATTACTGGCGATTTTCAGTCAGAAAATGAACGCGATATTTTACAGATGATGGGGATTTCCTTGAATGGAAAATATCGTGAGAATTTACTCGACGCAGGGGTGTATAATTATATCGAAAAATATACGCGAACACGCGGGAGTGCGAAACCAGGCATATACTGCTACAATTTCTGCCTGAATTCGGATCCATTTGAACTCCAGCCAAGTGGTGCGATTAATATGAGTAAATTCAACCAGATTGAATTAGAGATGACGACGATATACCCGCCACTGGATTCTACTGCCGAAGTGAAGGTGATTTGTAATCCAAATACGCGAGAGATTATCGGAATGAA
>RGCF01000097.1 GCA_009919265.1 Bacteroidota bacterium
CCACCCAAAGCTGCACCTGTATCCATCTATTCTTTCTTATTTTTAATTGGCGCTAAAACAAGTTTTACTTCTCCAAGGTTTGCAACCATATATCTCAAAATGAGAGGATAATCATTCTTCAAATAAAGTTCAATACTGGGACACAGTGTTGTACATTTTGTAAATAAAACAAGATGTTTTAATTGAAATATACCCTGAACAATTTCAGTAGTGCTTCCTTTTGTCTGAACCTTCATAGATGCCTGATTATCCGCGATTACAGTTTCCTGTTCAGCGAAGTCGCCAACACATCTAAAAATCAAATTAGTTCCAGAACTCGTGACCTCCATCTTTTCACCCAACACATTCATATCTCTACAAATTTTCTGAAAATCCGCACTGTGCATATGGATAATACTGGTGAAGTTCAAGCTAGGAATATTGATATCTTCTACATCTGTGTCAAAAAGTTTAAGGAAGAAATTGGTCACCTGAGACTTCTCCGTATTCTCCATGCGAATTCCTAGTTTATTTGGGTTATTGGCAGGCAAGTAAATTGTAAGGCTGTCATTGTTGCCCATGGTCTTGATAAGTTTGAATAAGTAAATCATGTTGACACCTAGAACATGCTTGACCGGACAATAGAAGTTCTCAAAGCGATCAGCATGCAGTCTCAAGTAAACAAGAACTGTATGTGTCTCATCTACTGCGACAATCTTCATCCCCTGAGAGTCGAACTCCAAGTTCGCCTCCGTCAAAATCTCTTTTAGAGCCTCAATTAGTGTGCGGAAAGCACCTGACTGAACAGTTTTCACCTCAAAAAGGTTTCCGTTGGCATTCGGAGTTGCCTTTTGTTGTATGGTACTCATCCCTTCTCCTTGTCGGACGCCTTCTGGCTTTAGGCGAAATAACGCAAACCTGGGCTTTTGGATATACCTTGGATTTAAGGTATAAAGTCGAGTTTGTGTTTTTATTTTCTATTCTTTCTTGACTTGTTATAGTTACGCACCATACGATATGCTTGAATGCCTGCAGCAGGAAGTAGTCTAGAACCATTGTTTATTAAGCCACCCATTATAGAGGGATAGAAACCACCCTTTCTTGAGTTTCTACACTTCCTGGTGTGTCTATGTTTTCTAGTGCATTTTGAATGCTTTCTACGCTTTCCTCCTGTATGATTTAAGGATGGTCTTGCAAGAAGAGGCTCAGAAATAAGTCTGTCTGAACCAGCAGGAGCACTGGGTTCCTGGTAGCCTTTGTTCAAGTATGATAAAGGCATGGCGCCTCCCTTTTTACCGCCAAATTGCTTACAAGAATCGCAACCCATTTACTTTAGAATAGAAATTAAATACTTGAAATCTCCACGTGCCCTTTGAAATGTTTTCTTGTTCCTTTTTTCAGAGGGCGACCTTTTCTACGCGTCAAGGCCCGAATTTGATTTAAATCCATTCCATTTTTCTCTCCATTTGCTCTAACTCGTGTGAAATAAAAATTCACATGTTCATATTTGATTTTATGTTTCTTCATTGTTGCAATTAAGAATGCCTCGGAAGCTAATGGTTTCTTCTTAGAATATTCTAGAGCATCATCAAATCGTTCACCATAGGGGATCATTTGCTTTGGTTGACCTAGAGCAAATCTATCATTTACATCACCACATAAGCCAAAGTTTGGAATACAGATTTTGTCTGATTTGAAAGAGAACCAATCTATTTGCAAGGGGACTTGGTATAAAACATCTGGTCTACAAAATATAATATGAGTATAACGCCCTAATCTTTGCTTAACCATCTGAACCAATTGTTTCTGAGACCATATATATAAGATATGATTATCCAATGTGGTGAAGTCACCTGGGATTGCTGTGGATTCCTTACCCCATGGATCTCCCTTTGTTCTGTACTTTTGTAAATCCAAGCGCTTAGATACCATTTCCTTATCTTCTAGCATATGGAAGTCTGGTTTTAACATCTTATATTCATTTGTATCCAATGTGATTCCTGATTCTCCTGCTCTAGGATTTGTGTAAGGTGTCTTCATTTTATATGTGTGTAAATAGATATCATACTTAATATTATGAGCCTTGAGTGGTGCAAAGACAAATTTTTCAATAGAAGGTAAAGTGAATTTCAAAGATCGAGTCAATCCAAAAAAACAAATTGCAACCCGTACCTTTTTAATGAAATTATGGTAGCAGGCTATTTTCGGAATATATTTGAATTTATCTTTAAATTTCTTAAAGATTTGTTTTATGAATCTGTAATCTCCTGCTGATTTATGCACAGCCCATCTGATTTGCCCTATCAGAGCCCTGGGTACAATGAATTGAGAAGTATCTATTTTTTCTTCTTCAATTTGACCTCCCTTCAGAATTCGTTTCTCCTGAATTCTATTTTGGTCCCAGGTGTAAACTGAATCTGAATCCAAAGTTGGGAGCAATTCCCAGAATGTCTCATGAAATATATTGTCATCATCCATGATATAGACGAACCCATCTTTGATTAAATCTAAGGCCATATTAATCTGGGGATGTCCTGCAAATCCTTCTATGTCACAGGTGAGTTCTACAATTTTATTGGCATGGGTATCTGAAGCAAACTGACCCTGTAGGGCATAGGTTCTACATTTGGATGTATCATATATTATGTACCATTTTTCTACTTTCTGGAATTCAATGGACCTGTAAATTTCCATTAAATTCTGCGGCCTGGAACAAGCCGTGATTATAGAAACCATTCTTCTTACTTCAGAAATAGATTATATTTATAATTGGCTGTAAAAATTGACCCATGAGGGGTACCCTTGATTTGACATACAAACAATGGCTGACCAATATAAGAAGCATACTCATCGCGAGCACATTCTGGAGCTCCCTGATACCTACGTGGGTAGCACGGAGACCCATGAGGAGGTGCGCTGGGTATACGAGGCTACGACGAGTAAAATGGTGCACCGTAAGGTTGCCTTCAACCCAGGGTTCTATAAGATTTTCGACGAGATCATCGTGAATGCTCGGGATGCTCTTGTTCGCTCTTTGACCAAGGGTCAGCCAATCAAGCACATTGATGTTTCAGTAAGTCGTGATGGAAACAAGGTAGTCATTGACGTGGAAAATGACGGTGACGGCATTCCCATTGAGATGCATATCGAGCACAAGGTCTACGCACCTGAGTTAATTTTTGGGCATCTGCTAACCAGTGGCAACTATGACAAGACAGAGGAGAAGATTGTCGGTGGTAAGAATGGTTATGGTGCGAAGCTAACCAATATCTTCAGCAACAAGTTTACTCTAAAGACTAGACATCCCGCATCAGGTCAGACTTACACTCAGGTCTGGCAGGACCACATGGCCGTCGCTGGAAAGCCTTCCATTGTGAAGGACAAGGCTACAAAGGGGTTCGTTAAGATCACCTATGAGCCTGATCTTGCTCGCTTCCCTGGCTTGGATGTAGACGCGATGCTCCAGGTTCTTCATACTCGTGCTATTGAGCTTGGCGCAATGGCCGGCAAGGATGTCAAGGTGACTTGGAATGGTGCTCTAGTTCCTAATAACACCTTTGAGAAGTTCATTAACTTGTTCATCAGGGACGGGACTTCCCATGCCTATGAGCGTTGTGGTGAGCGTTGGGAGGTGGGTGCCGTTCTAGCCAAGAACCTCTTTGCAGAGGATGAGTCGCCTGATGACCGTCACATTTCGTTCGTGAACGGCATTAATACCAGAAAGGGTGGTAAGCATGTGGAGACTGTTTTGAAGACTGTGCTCGGTAACTTTACGGAGTTGGCAAAGAAGAAGAAGATTGATATCAAGCCTTCCCAGCTCAAGGACTCCGTGGTATTCTTCATCAATTCAACCATCGTGAACCCCGCCTTTGACTCACAGACCAAGGAGACCCTGACGACGCCAGCTGGAAAGTTTGGCTCCGTCTTCAAGTCTGACAAGCTCGCCGATTTGCTGGTAAAGATTGGTCTTCTCGAGGAGGCCCAGTCAATCCTGGATGCCAAGTCTGCAAAGGATGCTAAGAAGACGGATGGTTCCAAGCGTAAGACACTCCGTGGTCTCCCTAAGCTTGAGGATGCTCTGTGGGCCGGCACTGCCAAGTCTCCTGAGGCCACTCTTATCCTGACAGAGGGAGATTCAGCTGCTGCTAGCGCAATTGCAGGTCTTGCAGTTGTCGGTCGTGAGAAGTGGGGCGTCTTCCCTCTTCGTGGCAAGATGCTAAACGTAAAAGACATCAGTCAGGAGAAGTTCAATAAGAATGAGGAGCTGACCTCCATTAAGAAGATTTTGGGATTGGAGCAGGGTAAGGTTTATCAGGATGCAAAGTCTCTCCGTTATGGTCGTGTTATGATTATGACTGACCAGGATCATGATGGTTCTCACATCAAGGGCCTTCTCATGAATTTCTTTCACACTTTCTGGCCCTCTTTGCTTCAGAAGGGCTTCCTATGTTGTCTTGCCACTCCTCTACTGAAGCTCACTCGCCGTGGTGTCGTTCAATCCTTTTATTCCCAGGGAGAGTTTGAGACTTGGCGAGAGGCCAATGGTGGTGACAATGCCGTGAAGGGTGCAACCATGAAGTATTACAAGGGTCTAGGCACATCCACTGCTCAGGAGGCTCGTGAGTGGTTCAAGGATCTCTTTGACATGAAGTATGAGTGGGATGGTGAGAGCGATGATGCCATCTGTCTTGCGTTCTCCAAGAAGCGTGCGGATGACCGTAAGGAGTGGCTGAAGACTTACGATCCTCGAAGGACACTAGCAGTAGTAAAGGGTGGTAAGATCCCATACAATCGCTTTGTCCATGATGAGCTCATTCACTTCTCGAATGCCGACAACTTGCGGTCTCTGCCTCACGTCATGGATGGCCTCAAGCCGAGTCAGCGTAAGATCTTGTATTGCTGCTTGAAGCGTGGATTGCGTTCAGAGATCAAGGTGGCCCAGCTTGCAGGATATGTTTCAGAGCATGCGGCATATCATCACGGTGAGGCATCTCTGAATTCCACAATTACTGGAATGGCTCAGAACTTTGTGGGTTCCAATAACTTGAACTTGCTTGTTCCCAATGGTCAATTTGGGTCTCGTTTGATGGGTGGCCAGGATGCAGCCCAACCAAGGTATATTCACACGTATTTGGAGCCTATTGTTGACACAATGTTCAAGAAGGATGATGCAGGTATTCTGAAGCATATTGATGATGACGGTGAGATTGTAGAGCCTGAGTTCTACCAGCCTGTCGTGCCTCTTCTTGTTATTAACGGGGCGCTAGGAATTGGCACTGGGTTCTCCAGTAATATTCCTCCTCACAATCCCAGTGACGTTCTGTCGCTTCTACGTGACCGTCTGTTCCTGCGTCGCCCTACTCTCGCTGGACTTGTGCTTCAGCCTTGGTGGTATGGATTTACTGGAACAATTCACAGGACTGCTGATACCACTTGGGTCACCAAGGGTAAGGCAACTTGGGATGATGTCAAGCACACTATTACAGTGACAGAACTCCCTGTTGGCACATGGACCAAGGATTACAAGGCGTATTTGGATACTCTATGCACTGGTGATAAGGAGAAGGGTATTAAGCCTATTCTAGAATCATTTGATGACTTATATAACGACACAGAGGTTAAGTTTATCTTGTATTTCGACGCTGATACATACTTTGAGATGCGCACGGATACTACTGCAGCCGATAAGATGCTTCAACTGAATACAACATGGCATACGACTAATATGGTCTGTTTCAGTCCTGAGATGAAGATTAAGCGTTATGGCACTGTTGGTGATATGATGGAGGACTATTACCAGGTTCGTCTTACTGGCTATGAGACCCGTAAGGCACTGGAGCTTGCTCGTCTTGATAGGGAGCTTGTGGAATATGATGCAAAGGCACGGTTCCTACTTGCTTTGTTGGAGGACCGCATGGATCTACGGCGCAAGTCCGATGATGACATTGTGGTGGCGCTGAAGGAGCAGAACTTACCAGCATTAGATTGTATGGAGAAGCCTGATAATGTAGATAGCTATGAGTATCTGTTGAAGATGCGCATGGACCGAGTGAAGGCTTCTGCAGTGGAGGAGGCGCGTAAGCACGTGGAGGCTGCGAGGACTTCACTGGAATTGTTGAAGGCAACGAGTGCACAAAACCTGTGGCTCCGGGATCTGGATGTGTTTGAGAAGTCTTGGTCTGCGCTACAGGTGACAAGGGAAGCTGCTTCTTCAAGTGCTACGGGCACACTCAAGAAGGAGATTAAGAAGGTGATTAAGCTTGCTAAGAAGTAACTAGAGTCATAGGGACCTATGTGTGGAGTCATAGGGACCTATGTGTGTGGAGTCATAGGGACCTATGTGTGGGGTTATAGGGGCGTAGCCCCTATACGAAAGGGTTTTGAGCCAATGACTTTGTTCCAGCGGAACTCAAGCTTACGGATCTAGCCAGAGGTACTGGCATATGACTAATATCATTCAAATAATAATGGTAATGATCTACGGCTGATAAAATATGGGGAACAGACCAATTCATTACTTTTTCATTTAGATCTGCAACCTGGCCAGCAATATCATATGGCAAATTCTGCGCATACTGAAGATACATTGTGCGCATTATAATGGTTAATTCATCCATGGATTGATCATCGATTACGTATTTCTTGGGTCCAGATTTATCATATACGGCCTTACGGATTCCATTTTGGATTTGAGTTGCATTCTCTTTACTGAAAAATGCCTTTGATAATGTATTCACCTCCCAGTTTCCACGAAGTGCATCGGTTGCAAACACTGCTTCAGTTTTAGTTCTATGGGAAAATCCAGGGACTTCGGCATGACCACCGGCGCCAGAGGGTGCCGATAAGTTAACGCGTCCATTCATTCCACCTACCGGCGTTGGATTGGTATTTGGGAAAACAAAGGCATCCTGGGATTCCATTCTGCTTGGTAGCAAGTTTCCCTACGGCGTAAAATTTCGGAGTTATTAAAACTTTTTTTCTAAGCCGGAAGTATAAAACAATGGCTTCTGGTGTTCAAGGTCCTAAGCAATCTCGCGGTTATTTTGTGCCCACAGGAAACTGCTGTGACAAGGTGTATGGTTACACTGCTGGTTCTGGTGCAGGTGGTTCTTATTTACCTGGAAGCTTTGATAGCGGTAGCGTATGGTGCAGAGCAAATAATGCACAGAAAATTCTACTTTCTTCTATAAGTTCCGTTGGTGCGGGTGGTCTACTCAAGGATATGGGTAAGACTGTTGTTTCTTCTAACCGCACATTCCGCAAGGTTCAGCTTGTTGCTGCTGGAAATACAGCAACTTCTTTTGCCCCTGTTAACGGCGACTCAACAAGTTCTGGTCCTTACTTGACTGGATACATTGAGCTTGCCACTGGCAACCAGCTCGTTGGGCTTACCACTTGCGCCCCTGTTGCCTATATGCCTGGTCTTCTATAAACTTGCTATACTATCAATTATATACTCAAACATTTAGTCATTGAATGACTTAGTTTTTGAATACTTTGTATTATGTTAGTTTTGATCTTTTTTAAAATTCCTTTTTTTGCTGGCTTTTTTCCAAAAAGCCTAGTAGTATGATTATATTTGGCCTTGATTTAGCCAAAGTAAATTGGTATCTAATTCTGTATATTATTGCAAGTATTGCGGGTCTAGTCTACGGAACAAATAAAGTCTATGCTACCGGCCAGACGCGCGGAGTTCTTTTTGCTGTGGGGTGTCTAATTGTATTAGTCTATTTTGGACTTCGTTGGTTTGGTTCTAGAATAGAAAAGCCAGCAAATTGGCCTCCAGTTATAAATATGTGCCCGGATTATTTGACATATGTCAAATCATTGCCTGGATGCGTTGATATGCTGGGTGTTACGAAGTCTTCATCTGGTCTAACAAAGACACTTCCATCTGAAGTTAATTCTGTGGCAAAAAATAATAGCCAAAAAGTATTTGAGTATACTTCTGAAGATGTGCGCACGGCTAAGACGGTTGAAGACCTTAAGAAAATATGTGATCGTTGTATGGCTGCAGGTGTCACCTGGGAAGGTGTCTGGGATGGAGATGTATGTGTTGGAATAAGTAAATATGAGAAAGATTCTGCTGATAAGGAACATTGTCTTATATCAGTTTAAATAATGCGTAAGTATATCGTCTAAAGATTAAACCAGGAAACAAAGAAGATGAATTACACAAGCCTTCATCCGAGTGTCGAAGATTCACTCAGACGATGGTTACAAACTCCTACAACAGCTGCTTTTCTACTTGTTGGTCCTCCTGGTGTAGGAAAGACGACATTAGCCAGGGAAATATTAAAACAACAGAGTTACAGGATTGTTGAATTAAATGCAAGTCATACACGTTCTGGCCAGGCATTTAAGAAACAAATCATTCCTCTTTTGGTACAAAAGTCTGTGTTAGAAGCCATGTCTCCTACAAGCAATACACACAAGTTAGCGGTTTTATTAGATGAGATTGATGGTCTAAGTTTAGGAGAAAAGGGTGGTCTGAGTGAGCTTTTAGATTACATGCGTGCATGGAAACCAGGTCAGACAACACATCCATTGCTCTTAATTTGTAATGAAATTAAAGGTCGTGCATATCAACACATTGTTCGTCTGAGCACCTACATTCAAATGGAATTTCCTGTGAATACAGTTCAAACCTGGTTAGGAAAAACCTTGAGGCCTGAAGTATTAGCAAGTGCAGATTTACGAGTAATCTTAAGATCATTACAAGGTTGTGATTCTGTGACTATTTATCAGGGACAAAATGGAGATACTACGAGACCCGAACTTATAGCTGATGAAAATCATGATGAGGAACCAAGCACAGAAATCTTAAGATTTAGCCACTCATGTTTATACGATTTCTGGGATCCCCTTATAATTCCAGAAGTTGAGAATAATTTAGGAAATTTATCTGGACTTTGTGTTCATGAAAATATTCATAAAAGACTTGATTCGGCAAATGATCCATGGGTACATTATAAAGAATTTCTGAGTTTATTTGATTTGAGTGACAAGGCAGATTACTGGGCATTTTTCTATCAAAACTGGAATTTATTGAGACCAAGTTTTCAACTGAAATTAAAAATTATAAATGCTTTTTTATCTGAATATCCTGTAACGAATCTTATAACTCCCGGTCAATTACAATTTACACAAGTTCTAACAAGACAATCATCTATGTACAATACATGGAAACAGATGATTCAGTTTTCAGATCAACATGCATGTTCTATTGAAGATATTCCTATAATACTCAATCAAGTAAATCAAGATAGACAATCTAGAGTTTCTGCTGCCCAGGCTAAGAAAATAGAGTCAATTAGTATTCCCAAACAATTATGTATTTACAAAGAATGATATCTTTCTTCACCTTCATGTAACAGACGAATTAAATTCAGTTGTTCTGTCCGTCCAAGACGGATTGCACGACCGATAATCTGCCTCTCTTCTTCTGTCTTCATTAAATGCATTAAAACAACATGGGTTGCCGATTTCAAATCCATTCCTACACCTGCTTGCATACTATTCATTAAGAGAACCTGAATGTCTCCTTTTTCGAATTGTTTCAAAGTAGATGAAATATGATCTTTGTTTCCTTTTACTGTTGCTACACGGATACCACGTTGTAAAAGTTCTCCTTCAATTTCTAAAAATGGATTATCATATCTGTTAAATACTAAAAACCGCCCACCCTTTGTTTCCGTAATAAGTTTTAAAAGAGCTTCTTTCTTCTTTGGTTTTTTATTTTCAATAATTTCATTCTTTATTTCTTTTTCTGAACCATCTGTTTCTAATTGTCTTAGACGCTTGTAATCCAAAGGCGATCTACACAAGGGGCAAGATGGATTTCTCTGAATACAATTAATTATACAAGCTCCACAAAATAGACGTTCACAACATAAGACAAATGTGGGAACCCTGGGTTCTTCAAAACAAATTGCACAAATCAATCGTTTA
>RGCF01000098.1 GCA_009919265.1 Bacteroidota bacterium
ACTAATAAGAGTGGTAGACGATCTTTCTAACGGATATTATTCAAACATAGAAAGATTTATAGGACATCCTAAGTTTGAGTTTGTAAAAGCAGATATTTGCGATTATGAAGTATGTGTTGAGGTCACAAAGGGAATAGATAAAATTACACATCAGGCCGCTTTGGGCTCTGTTCCTAGGTCGATTGTTAATCCTATGAGAAGCACTCAGGTAAATTTACTTGGTACGGTTAATATGATGCATGCTGCTCATATTAATGGGGCTGACAGAATTATTCTTGCTTGTTCATCCTCTACTTATGGAGATAGTAAAGAATTACCTAAAGTAGAATCTAGAATTGGGAAGCCTCTTAGTCCATATGCAGTTACAAAGTATGCAGTTGAGGTTTTTGCAGATGTTTTTCATAAAACTTATAATTTGAATTATGTTGGTTTAAGATACTTCAACATTTTTGGTCCGCGTCAAAATCCTGAAAATCCTTACGCCGCAGTTATTCCTCTCTTTTGTAAAGCATTTCAAGAAGATAAAAGTCCTGTAATATTTGGAGATGGAAATACAAGTAGAGATTTTACATATGTTGAAAATGCGTTACATGCAAACGATCTTGCTCTCTTTACCGAAGATCAGAATGCATTAAATGATATATACAATGTGGCATGTGGTGATCAGATTACGCTCAACCAGATGGTTAAATCTCTTAGAGAGATTAGCGGAAAAGATATTAATGCAGTATATAAAAGTGAGCGCCCAGGTGACGTTAAGCACTCAAAAGCAGACATTAGCAAAATATCAGAAAAACTAGGGTATAATCCACAATTTCTATTTAATGAAGGCTTAAAGAATGTGTACGAATGGTACGAAAAACAAAATAACAAATTTTAATTACAAACATTCCAACAATATTTAGTATTAATTTTCATTAATTTAAACAAAACAATATGGATCTTTCAAATTCTAACATTCTTATTACTGGCGGAACTGGTTCTTTCGGCAATACATTTGTGCCCATGACTCTAGAAAAGTTTAATCCCAAAACTATCGTTGTGTATTCACGTGATGAAATGAAACAATGGGATATGGCTCAAAAGTTTGAGGGAGATCCAAGGGTTCGTTTTATTATTGGGGATGTACGTGATAAAGACAGATTGGTTAGGGCATTAGATGGTATTGACTTTGTAGTTCATGCTGCTGCAACGAAGATTGTTCCTACTGCCGAATACAATCCCTTCGAATGTATAAAAACAAATATAAATGGGGCGATGAATCTTATTGATGCTTGTATTGAAAAAGGGATTAAGAGGGTTGTTGCTTTATCTACCGATAAAGCAAGTAATCCAATCAATTTATATGGTGCAACAAAGCTTGCATCTGATAAGTTATTCGTAGCAGCAAACGGATATGCAGGCACTCATGAAACTACATTTTCAGTTGTCCGTTATGGAAATGTAATGGGTTCAAGAGGATCAGTCATACCATTTTTTATGGGGAAAGCAAATACAGGTTTTTTGCCTATTACCGATACTCGCATGACTCGATTTATGATAACACTTGAACAGGGAGTTGAATTAGTATGGCATGCTTTTGATGATATGGCAGGTGGTGAAATCTACGTTAAAAAGATTCCTTCAATGAATATTGTTGATATTGCTAATGCTGTTTCGCCCGGAGCAACACATAATATAATCGGAATACGTCCTGGTGAGAAAATACATGAACAAATGATTGGTTTTGAAGATGCTCCGCATACTTTTGAATATGAAAATCATTTTAAAATCCTACCTGCAATACATAATTGGTCATCTGATCCTAAAAGAATTAAAGGAGGTAAACCAGTTCCAGAAGGATTCACCTATATTTCAGATACAAATACCGAATGGATGGATGTAACCGAGTTGCAGAAATGGATTTCTGCCAATAGAAATAAGATTGGTGCAATCTGATAAATGAAAAGAATATTAATAACAGGGGGGTCAGGACTTTTAGGGCTTAACTGGGCAATCACGGTCCGGAGTCGGTTTGAAGTAGTGTTGGCGCTTCATAACCGTGAAATTTCTTTGCCTGATGTAAAGTCAGTGAAATTCGATAACCAATCAAGGGAGAGCATCCTCAAAGCCGTTAAGCAAATTCAACCTGAATGGATTATTCATACTGCAGGACTTACAAATGTTGAAGATTGTGAAAAATTTCCTGATCTGGCAAGAGCTGTAAATGCAGATTTTGCTTCTAACGTTTCGAGTGTTTGTGCCGAATTAAGTATACCTTTGGTTTATATTTCAACTGACCATGTTTTTTCAGGTGAGTTTAAGTTTGCAACAGAAGATCTTCCTGTGAACCCAATAAATGTGTATGCTGCAACAAAAGTACAAGCTGAAACTAGAGTTCTTGAAAACTATTCAAAAGCATTGATTATTCGGACAAATTTTTATGGATGGGGGCCATCTTACAGACTTTCTTTCAGTGATCAGATCATTTTCTCACTTCGAAAAGGTAAAAAAATCACTTTGTTTGATGATGTATTTTATACCCCAATTCTTGCAGAATCTTTAATTTTAACTGTGCATGAATTACTGGAGGTTGGGGCTTCTGGAATTTATAATGTAGTATCAGATGACAGAATCTCTAAATACGATTTTGGTATTGCCATTGCCGAAATTTTTTCTCTAAATAAATGCTTGATTAAGAGTGGAAAAATGGCAGAAAAAGCCGACTTAGTTAAAAGACCAATGGATATGAGTTTATTGAATAAAAAAGTCTGCTCTAAACTCGGACACAACCTTGGAGGGATAAATCAGGATATATGCAGGCTTATGGAGCAAGAAAAATCAGAGATTATTAACGATATTTTAAAATTATGATACCATACGGTCGTCAGGATATTTCAGAAGAAGATATTCAGGCAGTAATTCAAGTATTACAATCTGAATATTTAACACAAGGCCCAACAGTACCCGCATTCGAAAAGGTAGTAGCTAATTATTGTGGTGTACAATATGGAGTAGCAGCGAATAGTGCAACCAGTGCTTTACATATCGCTTGCCTAGCACTTGGGGTGTGTAAAGGGGATTTAGTTTGGACAAGCCCAATAAGTTTTGTTGCAAGTTCAAACTGCGCTTTATATTGTGGTGCCAGGGTAGATTTTGTTGACATCGATCCTCTAACCTATAATATGAGCGTAAAATCATTGACTACTAAACTTGAACTTGCTAAGGTGGCTGGGAACCTACCCAAGGTGGTTATTCCTGTACACCTTTCTGGACAATCTTGTGATATGAAGGCCATCGCTCAGCTAGGTAAGAAATACGGTTTTAAAATTATCGAGGATGCATCACACGCTATTGGAGGAAGGTATTTGGATAAGCCAATCGGGAATTGTCAATATAGCGATATCACAATTTTCAGCTTTCATCCGGTCAAAATCATCACTACCGGAGAAGGTGGAATGGCCATGACCAATGATCTTTTTCTTGCAAATAAGATGATGAGATTCCGCAGTCATGGGATTACCCGCGTACCCGAGGAAATGACATGTCAGCCTCATGGCCAATGGTATTATCAACAGTTAGATCTTGGATTTAACTATAGGATGACTGATATACAGGCAGCACTGGGTTTATGTCAGATGAAAAGAATCGATGATTTTGTAAGAAAAAGGCATGAAATTGCAAAAAAGTATGATGAATTACTTGCTGATTGCTGGTTAACATTACCTTTTCAACATCCTGATTCATATTCTGCCTACCACCTATATATTATAAGACTCAAGACGAATGAGACAAAATTTACTCACAGAGAAATCTTCGACAGGTTGAGAAATAATGGAATTTTAGTAAATCTTCATTATATACCTATATACGCTCATCCATACTACGAGGTCTTAGGATATAATAGAAGTGATTTTCCCGAGTCTGAATCTTATTATTCAGAAGCAATAAGCATTCCTATGTATGCTACTTTAACTGAAAGTGAGCAACAATTTGTAGTTGATTCGATTAAAAAGCCATTAGGGTATCAAAACCTATTTTAATATACTCATTTAAATTAACTTGTTGCTTTATATATGAAGATTGCCCTAGGAACAGTGCAGTTTGGTATCCCATATGGAATTAATAATACTAATGGGGTTCCGGCTCGTAATGAGATTAAAAATATCTTTCGCTTAGCGAATGCTTACGGAATAAGTATATTAGATACAGCTCCTGCTTATGGTGACGCAGAAATAAAAATAGGAGAACTTTCTAACAGTAAGTTTAAGGTGGTTACTAAGTTTTCTTATGCTAATAGTGAAATAGAATTAAGGAGTCAACTTTCAAAATCGCTTCAAGATCTGGGAACGTCTAATGTTTATGGGTATTTAGCCCATAATGCTGAAAACCTAATAAAAGTACCTGAGTTATGGAGAGTTTTAAGTGAAGCCAGAGACGAAAAGTTGATTAAAAAGATTGGATATTCTTTGTATGATCCCGAACAGCTTGATATGTTGCTTAGTAATGGACTTATACCTGATTTGGTACAAATCCCATATAGTTTATTGGATAGAAAATTTGAAACAGCGCTTAGTATTCTTAAGAATTTAGGTGCTGAAATACATGTAAGATCTGTTTTTTTACAGGGCCTATACTTCAAAAATCCAAATGAGCTCCCCTTCAAATTAGCTCCCTTAAAATCGCAACTTGTTGACTTACAAAAGTTATGTAAAATGCATAGCTTATCTATAGGAGCACTGGCCTTAAATTTTGTTGTCCAAAATTTAAATGTAGATCAGGTTGTAATTGGTGTGGAAAAAGAATCTCAGTTAAAACAAAACCTAGAAATGATTCAAACTTTAGAGAATCAAAATGGACTTATGGAAGAAATAGGGAAGTTAGTTGTTTCTAATAAAAACTTATTAAATCCTGCTAATTGGTAATTTTATAATTTAATTTATGCATCATGGAAAAGAAGAAATTAAAAATTTCAAATAATGAATTTTATGCTGAAAAGGCAAATCAATTAATACCTGGAGGAGCGCACACATATAGTAAGGGTGGTGATCAATTTCCAGAAATTGCTCCAAGAATAATCAAAAGAGGCATGGGATGTAAATTATGGGATGTTGACGGAAACGAATTCACTGACATGGCTATGTCTCTGGGGACAGTTGTTCTTGGACACGCTTATGGTCCTGTTTTAGAAGCTGTAAAAAGAGAATTGAATGATGGTGTAAACTTCTGCTTGCCCTCAGTTATTGAGGGCGAATTGGCCGAATTGCTGATTGATTTGATACCCTCAGCCGAAATGGTTAAATTCGGAAAACATGGATCTGATGCAGTAACAGGGGCTATTAAACTAGCACGCGCATATACCGGACGAAAATATATAGCTCGCTGTGCTGATGATGCTTTTAATGCAATTCATGATTGGTTTATTGGCTCAACAATAGTTAACAGGGGCGTTCCAGAGGAAATTCAACGACTTACTCTTAAATTTAACTATAATGATATTAATAGTTGTCAAAAGTTATTTGATGAATTCCCGGGTCAAATAGCATGTTTTATTCTTGAACCTCTTTCCTTTATTGAACCCAAAGATAATTTTTTAGAAAAGTTGAAGGCTATCTGTGAAAAAAATGGAGCATTGCTAATTTTTGATGAAGTGGTTTCTGGATTTCGTTTTGCATTGGGCGGGGCTCAGGAATTTGTTAGAGTAACTCCACATCTTTCTGCGTTTGGTAAAGCCATGGCAAATGGCTTTTCTGTAAGTGCTTTAGTAGGTCAAAGGGAATTTATGCGTTTAGGAGGAATTGATCACGATCAGGAGAGAGTTTTTTTGCTTTCGACAACTCATGGAGGAGAGACTCATGCCCTTGCTGCTGCTATAACTTCCATTAATGAGATACGTAATCATAATCTTGTTAAATATTTTTGGGAAACTGGAAAAAAATTAATGGATGGAATTAGGAAAGCGGCTGAGGAAGTAGGGGCAGAGAAGTATATTAATATTGCAGGATATAGTGTAAAGCCAAGTTTTTCATTCAAAGATGAAGCAGGTAATGTCTCTATGGTTGCTCGTACTTTATTTCTTCAAGAAACAATTTCAAGAGGGCTATTAATGCCTTACATGGTTCCTAGTTTTGCCCATAAGCAAGAGGATATAAATTTTGCTATAGACTGTGTGTGTGAGGCATTGATTGTTATGAAAGAAGCTGCAGAAGGACCAGGTATGGCATCTGCTATAAAAGGTGGTATCGTAAAACCTGTATTCAGAAAATTTAATTAAATATGAAAATCCAGATTGGGAAACATACAATAGGTTCAGGATATCCTACTTTTATTATTGCAGAGATGTCGGGCAATCATGGAGGAAGTCTTGATCAGGCTATCAAACTTATTCACGCAGCTAAAAGTTCCGGGGCAGATGCAATTAAACTTCAGACCTATACCGCAGATACAATTACTCTAAAATCAGATAAAGAGGATTTTTGTCTTAAGTCAGATAATGCGTGGGCAAAGCATCAGACTCTATGGGAATTATATGATAAAGCATATACCCCATGGGAATGGCATGAGAGATTATTTGCTGAGGCTAAAAAATTGAGAATGGAAATCTTTTCAAGTCCGTTTGATGAAACAGCTGTTGATTTTCTTGAACAGTTTGATCCTGAGGTATATAAGATTGCATCCCCTGAAATTACTCATATCCCTTTGTTAAAAAGAGTTGCCCGAACCGGGAAGCCGGTAATTATCTCAACAGGAATCTCAAACTTATCTGATATTGAATTAGCTGTTTCTGTACTAAGATCTGAAAAAGTTAAGGATATCATAATATTACAGTGTTCCACCGCATATCCTGCTCCCCCTGAGGAAACAAACCTTGCAGTGATTGAAGACATGAAAAAGCGATTTAATGTCCTTTCAGGACTTTCAGATCATTCAATGGGGGTAGCTATTCCGATTGCAGCGGTTGCTTTAGGCGCGAATGTAATAGAGAAGCATATAACTCTGGATAGTGGTGATGAAACTGTTGATTCTTTCTTCTCAACCGGGGAGAAAGAATTTGCTTATATGGTGTCAGGTATCAGATTGGTAGAAAAGGCAATAGGAAAAATAAACTATGACATTTCGCCAACCGCACTAAAAAGTATAAATGGGAGGCGCTCATTGTATGTTTCAGATAGAATTAAAAAAGGAGAAATTTTTACTCCATCAAATATTAAATGTATACGCCCGGCATATGGTTTGCACCCACAATATTACGAGAATATAATTGGCCGTAAAGCGAAAGTAGATTTAGAGGCAGGAGATAGATTGAGCTGGGATGTTGCGGAAGAATAGAAATACTGTGGGTATAAAATATTATTAGTTTTGATTATATTCTTTATTAGTTCGGGTGTTGACATAGGGATTGGTCATGTTAGAAGATGTGCTCAACTTGCTAATGAACTTATTGCTAAGAATCTTGAAATATTATTTTGCTTAAATCATGATCCCCGGAGCCTGGAAATTATTGATCCATATAATTTCAAAACCAAAATTATTTCTGATGAAGATGGGATACTAGATATTCTTAAACAAAATCATGATGTAAGTGTGCTGATTTATGATCTTCTAAAGGTTAAAAGAGAGGATAATCAATATATAAAGACACACTACCCGCATATTAAAATTCTTGCATTAGACTATTTTGATATGAACGACCCCAATGTTGATACCATAATCAATTTGTACAATCATAATATAACCTTAGCCCAGCCCTTATCGACAGCGGTCAGGTATCTTGAAGGACCGAAATACGGGATACTAAGGGATGAGTTTAAGGCTGTTTTGAAAAATAAGAATTCCGGCCGAAAAGTTTCTTTAAGAAAGCTTCTTATCACTTTCGGAGGCTCAGATCCTCAGATGAATACATTGTTCGTTCTGCCGGTAATAAATGAGTTGAAATTTGCTAAAGAGCTTGATGTTACTGTCATCATAGGCCCTAATTTTGCTCATGCTAATCAGGTTCCAATATTGGTGGAGACATTGAGTTTGAATATTAAAATTATCAGTAGTCCCACCAATATGGCCTCATTAATGAATAATATAGATTTATGTATTTGTGGCTCTGGCACTACCATCCTTGAGTTGGCGGCTCTTGGTATTCCTGCCATAGTTTTGCCTCAGTCAGTAGAGGAATACCATTTTTCAAAAAGCCTCGAATCTGCAGGCTTTGCTAAGGTGATTGGTCGGCTTAACTCCTTAGACAGGTCTTATCTTACAGATATTTTGAATAATTATTATACAAAGCCTGATAAATTAGCCAGGGCTGGTGCAATTGGTCCCGAATTATGTGATGGTTTGGGGGATCAGAGGATTGTTGATGAGGTTGTAGCTCTTTTGAATTCATAGAACATGCAAGAAATATATACTGTTGTTTTAATTGGTGCCGGACTTTTTCAATTACCGGCGATTAAAGAAGCAAAAAGACTTGGACTTTATGTTATAGCCCTTGATGGGGATGCAAATGCTCCTGGTTTACCCTATGCTGATAAATATTTTATTGCTGATATTAAAGATCCAAAGCAATGTATTGAAATTATTAGGCCCTTTCGTCCTGCCGCCGTGTTTGCATTGGCGACGGAAGTTGCTGTACGGACTGTAGCTGATATCTGTGCCGAGCTGGATTTAAAGGGTGTCAGCCCAGAAGCCGCTATTAATAGTACAAATAAGAAGAGGATGAGGGATTGCTTTCTGAGGGATAAGTTACCATCTCCGAAATTTATAGCGGTAAATGATACCGTCGATCTTGATAAGAATGCTTCAAACATTGGTTATCCACTGGTAACTAAGCCGGCCGACAGTGCCGGATCAAGAGGTGTTACTATTGTGGAAACCCAGGATCAGTTAGCTGAAGCGTTTGCTCATGCAAAAAAATATTCCACTTCCGGCGAGGTACTCCTGGAAGAATATATGAGTGGCGATGAGATCAGCGTGGAAGCATTTATCCAGAATGGGAATATACAGATATTGTCGCTGTCAGATAAAATCCGAACTCCGAAACCTTTTCCTTTGGATACCAGGGTGATTTTTCCTAGTAATAAGGATGATAAAATTCAAATAGAGGCTAGACGGATTGCTGAACAGGCCATAGTTTCATGCGGGATTGATAACGCCGTTATTCACATAGAAATGATGGTCACTCCAACAGGACCAAAATTGGTTGAAATTGCTGCAAGAGGAGCCGGCTTCCATGTCTTCTCTAATTTATTAAGTTGGGTTTGTGATATCAATACAGTTGAGCTGCTTATTAACATTTCTCTTGGGAGGGAAGTTAAGCTTACAAAAATTAAACAGAGGGGTGCTGTTTTATCCTTTCCTTCAGCAAAGAGAGGAATAGTAAAGAAAATTGAAAACATTGAAACTATTAAAAAAACGGAGGGAATATATGATGCAGAACTTTATATAAAAGTTGGCGATCAAATTAACCCTTTAAAATCCGGCTCAGACAGAATAGGCCATATAATTGCTTTTGGTTCTGATCGCAATTCAGCTTTAGAAATTGCCGAAAATGCAGAAAGTTTACTTAAAATTGAAGTTTTGTAAATATGAATAACTCTGATAAAAATACAATTATTGACAGGTACCGGCAACGTCTGGATAAATTTGGTCCTTCTATTGAATCTTTGGCCTCAGGGACCATTGAAAGAAGAAATATAAGATTTGACATTTTATCTAAGGCAGGCGATATGAACGGTGCAAAGGTGCTAGATATAGGATCTGGCTTAGGCGATTTTTATGCCTACCTCAAAGAAAACAATATAGAGGTTGATTATACTGGTTATGATTTATCTCCTGATCTGGTTAAATTGGCCTCTGATCAATTTGCGGATGCAAAGTTTGAAGTTAGAGATATTCAAATCGATGGTATTCCTGAAAGATTTGATTATA
>RGCF01000099.1 GCA_009919265.1 Bacteroidota bacterium
GAAAGCCAAGGATAAAATCCAAACACTGCAATTCTTGTCATTATAAACAAGAGAGTTAATACTCTTGGTGAAGGTGATTCGGAGAAAGATCGTAAGAGGAAGATCCCACACAGTGCATGGACAGTATGTAAAATCAAAAAATACTGAGTGTGTTCAGCATTTCGTATCGGTGGTATGAGTAAGTAGAAAAAAAATCCCGACACATACACCATAAAAGTGAAATGTCGGGATTGGAATGTGTCAAACATGTTACTGAACACTGAGTAATTCAACTTCAAAAATAAGTGTTGAATTTGCAGGAATATCACCAACCGCTTTTGAACCATAACCAAGTTCCGGTGGTATTTCTAATATTCGTTTACCACCAACTTTCATGGTTGAAACACCTAGATCCCACCCTTTGATTACTTCGCCAACACCAATGGTAAATGTGAATGGTTGTTTGCGATCTCGTGAAGAATCAAATTGTTTTCCATTTGTCAATGTACCTACATAATGTACTGTGACATTACTTGCAAACGTTGGCTGAGCTCCATTCCCAACAACAATGTCGGTAATCTTCAGGTTGGGATATTTTGCAGGATCTTCGAGTGTGATTGTTTGAGCAGGATCACATGAAATGAAGATTGAAGAGCACAGTATCAATAGGAATAAAGATTTCATTGTTCACCAAATAAAAAAAGCCTGCTTCTGAGAAAGAAACAGGCTTATTAAACATTGTCAATTAATCAATAAGAGCAGCATGTTCAACATCTTCCTTTTTACGAGAATCGATGATCATCGGCTTTGTGTTCTCAATTTGTTCTTGAATTGTCATTAAGGCTTTGAGCAATGCTTCGGGACGAGGTGGACATCCTGATACATAAGCATCTACCGGTATGAATTGGTCTATGCCTTGCACTACGGAATAGCTTCTAAACATCCCACCTGATGATGCACATACACCCATGGAAATGCACCATTTGGGTTCAGGCATTTGATCCCAAATCTTTCTCACAACCCAACTCATCTTGTAGGTTACAGTACCTGCTACGATAAGCAAATCTGATTGGCGAGGTGTAAAACCAAATTTTTCAGATCCAAAACGTGCACTGTCGAAGCGCGGACCTGCAAAGGCCATCATTTCAATTGCGCAACAAGAAATTCCCATTGGCATAGGCCAAAGAGAATTTCTTTGAGCCCAACTAATCGCAGCATCTACGGTGGTTGTCAAAAAACCATCTTTTGTTAATTGATCTATTGCCATTCCAATGCTCCTTTTTTCAACACATAAATATATCCTGCAAAAAGCAATACCATGAATAATGCCATTGCAACTAGACCAACCATGCCTAATGCTTGAAACTGAATGGCCCAAGGATACATGAATACAATCTCAATGTCGAAGAGAATAAATAACATGGCAACCAGATAAAATTTGACAGAGAAACGTTCTCTGGCACTTTTGATTGGTTCCATGCCACATTCATACACACTCAATTTTTCTTTTGATTTATTCTTTCGTGGTCCAACAAATTCTGCAATAAGAATATTGGTCAAACCAAAAATGAAGCCAACAGCTATCATCAAAAAAAGCGGGAGATATGTTTCAAACATGCTTGTATTCCGATTGATACGATAACATTGGCAAACATAGGTATTTTTTGCCTTCTTGACAAGATGAAAACAGAGGATTATCCCTCCGATGTTCCCAATGTTTCGGGAGTTGACCATAATGCCTTGAAAATGGGGAAAAGTAGAACTATTTGAAGCCATTCGACATCCAATTTAAAGCGAATATTGGCCGCTTGGGTGAGTGCATATATGAGGGATACATAGAGAAGCGTACCTGTCATTATCCAAAGCATCTCAGAATGTTCTTGTAGGGTATGTTTTCGAAGAATTAATATCACCAATCCAATGATGGTGGTTATCATCAAAGTAACTTGCGGGATTATTCTTGAGATAAGAATGCCGGGTTCAAATACTCTATGAGAATATCTGTCCGGTATGAGCCAAAACTCTTCGAATCTATGTAAACATTCGTTCACATATTGTGCAGGGTTTTCTGTTATGTGAGTTGTTGCTACTTGTTTGTAGTATTCTTCCATCTGCACATCATTATGCATTGTTCTTGCTGATTCTATAAAGGCAATATCTGCTTCTGAGAGTGATTTTGTCATGCCTTCATACACATTCATCCACATTGGTGATTTCATTGGAATGAATTGATGGAACGTTAATGCATTGCGTATAGTCCATGGAGTAAACACAATGATCGCCGACAGAATGAGGGTTATATATTTCTTTTTAGTAAATGGTTTTGCAAAATAACTGTGTAATGCAAAGATCGCAGGAAGCAGAATTGGTTGACATAATCCAATGATGAATCCGCCTATCATCCAAACGATTGAATATTGATTGGTTTGTTTTTGTAACTCAGCATAATACCAATAAAAGATCAAGAGTGGTACAGATAGAGCAGTTGTCTCAAGAACAAATGGGTAGTAAAGGTATGCCGGGTGGAATGCAAATATAAAACCACTTATAGTGGAAAATCTATTGCCAAAACGAATTGCGCATGCGCGCATGAAGGCAATTACAGCGAAAAACCACAGGATATGTTGTACTGTAGAAGCGATTGTGATACCAATAGACCCAATCAATGCAAATGGAAGGAGAAAAAGAGGGTAGACTGGAGATTTTAAAGCTGTTGGTCCAAGGGACAGACTAAACCCATTACCATGTGCAATATTATTGGCGATATACCAATCTTCAATAGCATGGGGTGTAATTGGGAGAATGAAGAGTGCTGCCAGTTTTATCAGTACGATAATGGCTGAGAAATAGATCAGCCAACGAAAAAAACGATGTTGCTGAAATGATTGTCTTATGTCTTGAGCAATCATTAAAGAATACCATATTTATGATACAGAGATTCCAAATGACGATTCACTTGTTCATAAGAATGATACTCATATACCCACCTTTTGCCTTTCTCACCGAGCGATTTACATGCATCTGGCGATTCAATCAATTGAATCAATTGCTCTGTTAAACTTTGTTCATCATTAGCTATGACAAATGGATTATCAGGTAGCCAGTGGGCATATTCATCAGTCATATTCGTTATGGTAGGTATACCCATTGCCAATGACTCAATTCCTGCTTTACCATATCCTGTTCCACCATGTTTGCCACCCACTTGATCAATTGAAATGGTGCATGTAGATTTGATTGACAGAACTTCTGATCTTGTCATATTTTCAAGCAAATGAAATTCAAAAGAATATGACTTCTTTAATCTTTCAATTACCGATAATATGAGTTCTGTTCCTTTATATACTCTATTCGTAGGAGAATGAACAATGCGGACATGAGAAAAGTCTTTACCATCTGGCTCAGCTGGCAATTCCGATGAATCATAAGGATAGAATACATATTCTAGATTTGATTTTAATGAAAGATGATCAAATTCCGAAGTGATGTTCAAATCTGAAATCTCTTCCATTTCCTTTATTATTCCTCTAGCACGTACATCGCTTCCATAATAACAATTCACAATTGGTTTGTTCATCGATTTCCAGCGTTTTGCAAAGCGAGAATCCCTTGTAAAATCTAAGCCACCATCATAGTGTATGATATCAAATGTATCCAACTTCAATGTATCTATCAATGATTCAATTGTAGATACTCTTTTTATTGTTTGTAGATGAAAATATAGTTGTTCAAGGTATGATTTGGGTTCCCAGTATAACTTTTCTTCCGATTGAACACCTTTTGTTGATAAGGAATGATGTAAACGATAAGATTTTGCTGCGCGTGAACGAGGAATTGGGAAATTACAGCAAATATCTTCTTTAAAACCAAGCGGGTTTTTGTGCAATGTTATCAGTCGTGAATGATTACCAAATCGTTCATGCATGCGCTTGAAATCATAAGGAACCCCTGCGAAATTCTCAGGCGCTATATGGAGAACTGAATAGCTCATGATTCAGAGAGATCTTTGATCAATGTATCACGAAAAATACCTCGGCTTCCAAAATTCTCTTTGAATCGACCCAATCCCCAATTAGGCTCCATATTAACTGTGAAGATTCCAAAATCCAAATAGGAAAATCCTTGTTTTGAAGATTCTTTCATGATAGTGGAAAAGAGGAGATTTACAGCTCGATATTCTTGATAATCATCATCATGACTAATATAAAATGCTAGGATAACTTGTTCATTGGCTGCAAATGTACATACACCTGCAATCATCTTATCTTGCAAATATGCACCCCATAATTTTATCTCAGTAGGGAAGCGTTGAGCAAGATCAAGTAATTCTTCAAGACTATGAGTTGGTTGCACTCCATGACGCATTCTGAGATTTCGTTTCAAAATATCGTAATAGACCGCATAATCTTGAGTTGTTTTGATGGTGATACCGGATTTCATTGCTTTGTTTAGTGCAGTTCTAGCTTCCGGTCTAAATTCCTGTTCAATAGTTCCAGGATTACGAAGATCAACAATACTTGATATTTCTCTTTTTGCATATGTGAAACCATGCTTGACAAAAGCAAAATCGAGATAATTAGAAACATGTTTCGCATACATTATTGGAGGTAATGTGATTTGAATTGCATCGAATCCTTGATCTTTTGCGTGCTTAATAAGCTGTTCAGTCATAAGAAATGCATCACGAATATTGCATTGACTTGGATATGCAAATCCTCCATATGATGCACCGCCATGTGAATTCAAAATACGCTTCCCATTTCTTACTTGATCAATTGCTGGAAATACAGCAAATAATTTGTCATTTCGCATGACATACATTGAATGATCGATAAATCTATCTGAAGGATGATACCCCAAAAATTCACGTAAATGGAACATCGTTCCATTGTCGGATGTTCTTACGAATGCATCCCAATCCTGATTTGACAATCGACCATCTGAGAACGGATTCAATGTTATTTCGGCATCAAATGAAAATGATTTGTCTTGATTTGACATGCTTTGCCATGAAAAGGTCTGTGAATGGCACAAAATTAGCGCTATGTTGCAAATTCACACATTTCTCTTAAATATTTCATGTATCCTCTCATTCTTCTTCAACAATTCATAGCTTCAAGTACACATCTTTTTGCGAAGAATGTGACGATGTTCCTGCATCCATCTACTGTTGTACTGTTCCGAGGCTGCTTTTCAGCAATTGCATATGGACTATGGATTGGATTCACCAGGAAACAGCTTAAAACTGTGGAAAAGAAGGATATCCCATGGTTTTTTGTACTTGGGGCTCTCAATATGCCAATCAATCAACTCTTATTTATATGGGGTGTCAAATATACAACACCTGCAAATGCTTCATTGGCTTATGCGTTAACTCCGGCATTTGTATTGATTATTGCAGTCCTCTTTTTGGGTGAACAATTGACAAAAAAGAAGACATTTGGAATCCTGCTGGCAATGTTCGGTACTTTTATCGTGTTGTTTGAAAAGGGATTAGCATTTGGAAGTGAACAATTTCTAGGGAATGTCATGGTTTTATCGGCAAGTGTGTCTTGGGCTGTATATACCACTTTGGGAAAAAAATATGCAATGAAATATGGGGGAGTATTCATGACCGGAGCAAGCATGATAACGGGTTTAATACTGTATATTCCTGTAATTATGGCATTACCCGTAGAAATTGAGCCATTGAAATATGATAGTGGCATATGGTTTCAACTCTTTTATCTGGGAGTGATCACAAGTGGTTTGGGATATGCTCTATGGTATGTGGCACTCACGAAAATGGAGGCCAGCAAACTTGCTGTTTTTAATAATATCCAACCGGTATTAACCACAATTATGGCGTTTTTCTTATTTAATGCCATACCAAGTGAAACTTTTATCCTGGGAGCACTTGTTGCAATATGCGGTGTGATCATTACACAAAAGGGGTAAAAAAAGGTCACATAAGAATATGGAACCATTTTTGATAGTATTACTATCATATTCATTTTTTCTTACTTGATTTATGAAGTCAACTCTTATTTCGGTTTTAGAATCTCTCACATCGACTGAAAAGGAATTATTCCCAAAACAGGTTGATGATTTTTTTGTTGATTCTACAGATAAAATAGATGAATCTTTGGTCTCTGAATTTCAAGCAGGATTAAAGTATCCGTATTGGACTAGTGGATTTATCCTGAAGGATGCTTGCAAACTCATGGGAATAAACTCTTCGGTATATGTATTTGATGCTTTGTCGATCAGTGAAACTAATGGACCCATTCGTTATCCCGCAGTTATTCCGTTTTGGAACAATCCCGAACTCATTGATGATCTAGACAAAGCAGAATTATGTGTATTGTTTGAAAAAACCTCAGATACATTTCTTGGAATAGTATACCCTTCACATGAAGAAGTTCGTTTAACACTTGCGGACATACAGAGATTGATTCAAGATTATCAATCTATTCTTCGCACTATGGTCACTAAGCATATTCTTGATTGTGCTCAAAAATATTCAACTACTGTTTCAAAGGAATGTGTTGAATCAACTGATACTTCAACGCTGGTTTGTTTACATGCAATGGCATTGGAAAACACGCAAACTGAAGATGAGTATTCACGATTAATTGCCTCAATGTTTTATTCTGAAAGGGAACAAGAATTGTGGAAAGCACATCCATTTTATAATGAATGGCAATCTATACATCATGAAGGTTTGCCTTTGCTTATTATCAATTCAGAAACACAAGAAGAACAAGCGCAAGATAATGAATATAGCATGTCACCTGTTGAGAGGGCATTACAGTATATAAAATTTGAAAAGAGAGATATCTATGTAATTGTGATCTATGCAATATTAATTGGACTTGTATCTCTTGTAACGCCTTTGACAATAAATGCGCTAGTCACAACAATATCTGCAGGTGTATTTACCATGCCTTTAGTGGTACTTTCTGCAATTATCTTTACCGGGATATTGGCAGCAGGTGGTGTAGGTATTGCTCAATTATATGTAGTGGAATTACTACAACAAAGAATATTTGTGAATACTGCATTTGAGATTGGATATAAATTTCCACATGCTAGACAAGAATTATTCAGTTCTACCTATGCGCCCGAATTACTCAATAGATTTTTCGACATTGTTACATTGCAGAAAGGGATTAGAAAATTATTGATAGATGGGTTAAGCGCAGTTGTAATTGGTGCTGCCGGACTTGCACTTCTTGTTTTCATAAGTCCTGAACTCTTGGCATTGGGAGTATTACTCCTCTTTTTCTCATTGCTTCTTGTATACATGCTTGGAAAGAATGGCTTGCAAACAAGCATGGCAGAATCCAAAAAGAAATATGATGTTGCAGGATTCCTAGAAGATATGGCAAGGAGTGTTGGATCTTTCAAACTCATTGGTTCAAATGAATATATCTTCAAAAGAATTGATTCTCTTGCAACCGATTATGTGAAGTATAGAAATCAGCATTTTAAAATATTGCTTCGTCAACAACTGGGTTTTACATTTATCAGAGCAGCTGTAAACACTGGAGTACTTGCAGTTGGTGGTTGGCTGGTATTCGAAAGAGAAATCACTTTGGGTCAATTGGTAGCAACTGAGATTGTGATAGTTACATTAATCAATTCATTGGAAAAACTTACAAATCAGTTGGAAGTCATTTACGACACACTTACTGCTTTCGACAAAGTATCATTGGTTACAGATATTCCACTCGAAAGAAGAGGTGGTGAAAAATTAATCGATTCAAATAGTGGGATTTCTGTACACTGTGAACATGTATTATTCGCTTATGATCAAAGGCCCCTTCTTCGTGATATTCACTTTTCAGTTGAATCCGGAAGTCATGTTGCATTGGTCGGGAAAAGTGGAGCTGGTAAATCTACGCTCTCTCAACTTGTACTTGGCGTTATGGAGCCAACAATGGGCTCTATACTAATTGATGATGTGGATGTGCGTCGACTGGATTTGGCAAGTATTCGAAAGAATATTGGCTTAGTATTTCCACATGACGAAATTTTTGACGGTACTGTATGGGATAATATCACACTCGGTAGAGAATGGGTCACAGGTAGAGATGTGATGAAAGCCATACGACTCACAAGGCTTGATGAAGAATTCTTACGTTTTCCAAAAGGGTTGTATACACATGTACTCTCGCATGGACGCAATTTGTCTACAGGACAAATTCGTCGCTTGATGATAGCAAGGGCAATTGTACATAAGCCTAGACTTTTGATTTTGGATGAGGCATTTACCGGTATCGAAGAACATATGAAACTTGCAATCATAAAAGATATTTATTCTTTAGAATATAATTGGACAGTAATTTCGATCACTCATGATCCGGAAGTGTTAATGTGTTCTGATTATGTCTATGTGTTGGATAATGGAGTGATTTCTGAAGAAGGTTCGCCCGAAGTATTGTCCAAGCAAGAAAAATCAGTGCTGAGTTCGATGTTCCCTGAATTGGCGATACATATTAAAGCTCAACAGTTATCTCAACAATCAATAGGAAATAGCAGCCGTGGATTACAGTAAAAAACAAGGAGTCACGGTACCATTTCGTGAAAGCAAATCTGGATTTATTGCTTCAAATGCAATATCTGCAGTCCGTTCCTCAACTACATTGCGAACAATGGCTTACATCATAACAGGATTATTGCTTCTCTTGTTTGTTGTGTTAACCTATGTGCCGTGGGTCCAAACAGTTGCTGGGAAAGGACAGGTAACAGCGTTAATACCAGGACAAAGACCTCAAAACATCAATGCCCAGATAACAGGGAGATTAGTGAAATGGTATGTTCTTGAAGGACAGCATGTCGAAGAGGGTGATACAATAGCTGTTTTGCAAGACATTGATTCTAAGTTTTTAGATTCAGCCTTATTAGAAAATCAGGAAAAGCAACTACTTGCGATTGAAAGTAGAAGGAATAGCATAATGTCTCAACTGTCAGCATTACGACAACAAATATCTGCTGAATCTTCGGCAAGAGAAGCTAGTGTTCGTTCTTCACTTGAAAGAGTACAGCAAACAAAACAAAAAAGGATTGCCACAGAAGAACGAATTAAGCAACATACATTAGACTTGACAGTTGCTAAACAAAGATTTCAAGACAGAAAAACTTTACACGATAAAGGATTATTATCCCAAAGACAATTCGAGAATGCTCAATTAGAATTACAAAGAGCAGAAGTTGGTTATAATAGTCAAGTAGCTGAAGTAGAAGCATCAAGGAGAGCAGAAAGTGAAGCATTAGAAAATGTGAAAAACAAAGAATCTGAAGGTACCTCGAAAATTGTGAAAGCTATGGCAGATGAATCAAAGGCACTGGAAACTGTAGCTTCAATAGATAATTCTCTTTTTAAGGGAAGATCTGAAATGAATGCATTGTTTTCCAGAAGAAATGCATCTGTTGTTCGTGCTCCAAGTAGAGGAAAAATTGTTCGCCTCTATACGATCGGTACTGGTGAAACTGTCAAACAAGGTGAAAAATTAGCCATACTTGCTCCTGAGATGAATACACCTGCAGTAGAATTAACAATCTCAGGTAATGATGCACCATTATTGAGCAAAGGGAAAAAGGTTCGTGTTCAGTTTGATGGATTCCCAGCATTTATCATTCGTGGCTGGCCAGGTTCATCAGTTGGTACATTCGGTGGTATTGTATCAGTTATTGATGCAATAGAAGATGAATCATTTGGTGGTCAATTCCGCATCATTGTCAAACCTGATCCGAATGATGAACCCTGGCCATCTTCAGATTATTTACGCCCGGGTACTCAGGCATCCGGATGGATGCAATTGAATGTTGTATCACTTGGATGGGAAATATGGAGGCAATTGAATGGTTTCCCTCCCA
>RGCF01000100.1 GCA_009919265.1 Bacteroidota bacterium
TTCCAAAAAAAGTCTAACTTTTCACTATTTGTATTTATTTTACGTGAATACCGATGAAAGCGTAACTTTTTACTATTTTTTTTTATATTACGTGAATTCCAAGGAACCAGATGTACCTTAGAACTAAGTAAATTGTATAGTGGTTTTTTACCAGGTTCGATATCAGTTGTTGCCATTTCATTTTCACCTAAAATCCGTAAATATTCGGTCATAGATTTCTTGGACATGTTTACTTGACGTTCTATTGCTGATAGATACTCAGGCGATCCATACCTAAACTTCGGACTAAATTTTGCCCTCAGTTCACTTGAATACACATTTGAATTCTCTGGGTCAATTCGTATCCACACTCTTGAGGATCTTGATGATTCCCCGTCTCCGAATGAACTTGCTATTTCTGTGTCAATAGATCTATAATCAATAAGGTTAGAAAGATAAGGTGCTCTAAAAAATATATAATCGTGAATCATAATTCTACCAAAATCCACGCCTTCACGTTTTAATTGAGCACCAGTTTTTAGTCCTGCTTCGCAAATAGGCGGCATATCAGCTGGTTGCTCATAATTCGTGAATATCAAAACTCCCTTTTTGATATTGGGTTTCAATATACATACATCGGCATCTTGATATAAAATATCTTCAGGAAGAATTTGACCATTGGAAGATTTTATAGGAGGGGGGGCATTTATACTCGCTGGCTTAGAAATGCCCCCCCCTGCCCCTCTCTGTTTGCGAGATCGGGCCTTCAGAAGTTTGCGACTCTTCCGCTTGTTCGTCCTATTTTTTGAAGTCATTTTCTACTTATGCTGCTCATTTAAAATCCGCACGGGTCTAAATGTTCAGGATATATTTTACCGGTAAATAATATTGCCGTACTCATTATATAGTATTATCTCTTTGTTTTTTTTCGAGTTCTACGCGCACCAGCTGTCATGTTAAGATTATTTAGATTTTGTATCAACTTCTTTCGTTGGCCTTTTCGGGTTCTATGTATACCAGTAAAAAACTCTCCAATCGCAGCTAATACATCATCGGGCAACTTCTTGCCTGTGAGGTTGTCTAATGCGTTTACCCCACCAAGATCCTTCAATTTGATTATTTTATCATACGCATCTATTAGTTTTACTATATCATTGTGGCCCCGTAGACTCGCCAACATAAGAGCTGTGTCACCATCATCATTTTTAATATTTACATCAATTTTAGGGTGCTCTACTAACAAACGAACTATCTCCAGGTGGCCCCGTCGACTCGCCATCATAAGAGCCGTACCACCATGCTTATTTTTCTTATTTACATCAATTTCAGGGTGCTCTAATAACAAACGAACTACCTCCACGTGGCCCTTATCAATCGCCCACATAAGAGCTGTATAACGATCATATCCAGATACATTATTCAGCTGAATAGTAGGCTGCTTTAATAAGAATTTGATTATCTCCACGTGGCCGTATATACTCGCCAATATCAGAGGAGTAGGAGGAATGTTATCATTGTACTCTATATCCTCAATATGATTGATATCGACCCCTCGGTCAAAAAGCCCGCGGACAATATTAATCTTGCCATCCCTAATTGCAGATTCCAAAGCGTCTGAATAATCAAACTTACGACCCCACTTCCACGATGGAAATAAAAAAAATTTTTTTAGATACTTGTCTGTTTCTATTTTTCGAGCCTTCTTATCAGATACATTCGTAGGAGTAACTTTAGCTGTAAACATTCTTTTAGAAAACATTGAGTCTATTCTCTATACATGTTCCGCATAATTATTTAATTACAGTGTAATTCAATAATTAAACGGCGGTCTAAACGGAAGTGCCCTGAATGTATCCATATTAACACCCCTTTTAACTTTGATACGTCACGCGTCTAAACAATATAACATATCTTATTCCACATACGGCTGAATGCAACCATACTGGGGCACAGGTTCCGTCTTATAGAATGCAAGACTCAGATCATGAAGAGGTGTAGAACATGAATCCGGATCCCCCCGCTTATAATTATTCGTCAGCTGTCGGAAGTTTCCGGTTCGCTCCAAACGAGTCTGGAAATCAACATCGTGACAACCCTTTGCAGTAGGGTATGCGGCTGTTTGTAAGGCAGGCAACCAACCGTTTAGAAGATTATAGGGTTCGCGCGGCTTTTTCAATCCAGGATCGCCACCCGTGATCGGCTCCTCCGAATCTTCAATCTTTGTCTCAAATGCCTCTACGACTCCCTGCCGCATCCGCACAATGGGATTTTCTCCGCGCGCCTGTATGTAGAATACGAGAAGAATCATGAGAAATACCCACCCAAGTATGAAACTCCACATATGTTCTAATGATCGTTTCATCTCTCCTAGCTAATCCTAGTTGCTATTTTCATCCGTCATGGCATATTCCATTGTCCACATTCGCGCGTTCTCCTCATATGCTACTCTGTCACGCTTATACAGATTCGCAATATCTGGGACGAAAGGATCGTCAGGATTCGGATCTGACAATAAACTACAAATACTGAGAAGCACTTTGGAAATAGTGAGGGCAGGTGACCACTTGTCTTTTAAGATATCTAGGCAAATCAATCCCGACGAATTAATATTCGGGTGATAGATCTTTGTTACAAATTTAATGTGCGGTGCCCGAAAGGGATAATCAACCGGGAAATGAATTGAGAGCTTAAACATTCCCCCATGAAAAGGCGTATCCTCGGGGCCGAAAATACAGCCCCCCCAATTGAAAAGATCATCTCCGACTGGACCCGCGCTACAGTTACTGGGGGGATCCCTCTGTAAATCCCTTAATTCCGTGCTTATTCGTTTTTGCGCCATATAGCTATATGTATAGCGTTTTAAAACCTTAAACCCATTTAGAATGTTGAATTATACCTCCCTTCTTGCCGAGTTCCTTGGAACCTTCCTCCTGGTATTGTCCGTGTTTGCTTCCGGTGGAAATGCATATGTGGTTGGCGCAACGCTTGCGGTTGGAATTCTTCTGACTGCTAAGCTTTCCGGTGGCCACTTGAACCCCGCCGTCTCCGCGGCCATGTATGCAAAGGGTGCGCTAAGCCTCAAGGAGTTCCTCGGATATTCTGCGTCCCAGGTGGCCGGTGGCGTCGCATCTCTCTATGCCTACCGCGTTTTCGCTTAAGGATGTGTATATCTAATACTGTAGAAATGTCGTTTAGTCCATCCATTATTGCCACACTCGCAACGGGTCCGGCAATACAGGATTTACGCATATTCCTTGCGTCGTTGGAAATATTCAATGTGAATCCACCCACAGTGTATGTATATTGCGACACTGATAGTGCCGATGCGATTGCTGGTATGACGTATAAGGGTGTTCTACATCATAAAGTATGCCTGGATACGTATGCAAAGCTATCGCGATCTGACATGGAAGGGACAAAGGGGGTCAAGTTCAAGAATCTATGGTTCGATTTCATGACGGAAAAGATACAGTTGCTGCGATGGGTTTTTTCAAAAGATCCTGAGGCCAAGAACAAGGGTGTGATGTTCTGTGACGCGGATATATGCTTTTTCGGACCTTTGCCTGAAATCCCTGTAGGAGCACGAGTCGCATTGAGCCCACATGACATTCGCCCTGAAGATGAGCGGAAGTATGGTCGGTATAATGGTGGATATCTATGGATATCAGAGGCGCAATATGCGGATATTTGGTGGAATGCATGTGCGGATGCGCGGTTCTATGAACAATCGGCATTGGAAGATTTGGCGGCAAATGTGAAAGAACATCCGGCATGGTTGTATGAATTCCCTGTAACTGAAAATTATGGATGGTGGCGGATGTGGCAGGGTAGTAAGACCGCTGAAGTGCTTATGAGTGAATGGGGGATGAATAGAAGTAAGGGGGGTTCTGGTATTACTATACGTGGGGCGCGACTTGGTTCCATTCATACACATATGCATGAGAAAAAGGACGGAGCTACAATGGTGTTTAATGGATTTGTAGTAGGGTATTTGCGTAAATTAGCAGATAGGCATATTCCAGCAAAACGTTTGATGGCGGCGCTGAAAAATTAAACAGAAAATATTGCGATACCCGTATTTACCAAAAATGACCAGTTTATTTCCAGGGCTTCAACGTGTGAAGCCGGTCACGGACACGTATTTCAAAGATATCTCATTGGCGGAAGAAGATACTGCGGTGAAAGTGCCGTCCATAGCTCCTACGCAATGCGCGACATGTGGTATTCAGCGAGAAGACTGGACATTTGAGAATCTCAGCGTGTGTAATGTGTGTGGGGATATAATGGAACGGCCTATAGATTCGGGGGCAGAATATCGCTTCTTTGGTATTGAAGATAGGGGGGGAGGCGATCCATGCCGTGTAGGGGCGCCTATGGATACACGCTTCCCTACATCTGGTCTCGGCACAATGATTCTATCCCATGCCCAAGGAGGAAATTCATCCACGCGGATTGCCATGGCGCGTGTGAGGCGCTATCATCGGTGGAATCTGCTGCCCTATAGGGAACGCTCACTCCTACAGGTCTTTGAACAAATTGCGCTTACGGCTACGAATAACGGATTTGATCAACGGACGATGGATATTGGGAAAGACATGTATGTGAAGCTCGTGGAGCATTGTGATCGGCGAGGAATGTCGCGCACATCTGTGGTGGCATCATCCATCTATTCAGCGTTGAAACAAGTGGGGCAACCACGGAAGCCGAAAGAGATTGCCGACATGTTTCATCTGAGCACGGCGCAATTCACCAAGTCGCTCAAATATTTCCAGGAGATTCTTTGTATGGCGCATCAACGAGGACTTCTTATAGGGGGTCAGGCGGATCCTGCAGCGATGCCTTCTACACGCGCATCTAACTATATTTCGAATCCTCTTAGTAAGCTTCCTATTCGTCGCGGGGTATTCAATATCATTCGGGAAAAAGCGATTGCTGTCGCGAATGAAGTGGAGGATAAGGAAATTTCCCCAGAGAATATGCCGCCTTCTCTTGCTGCGGGTGTCATAGCACTCATTCTTGAGCAGCCAGGTATTTCAGAAGACCCCGATACTATATCCTATGAGAGAATTGCAACGGTGTGCGGGGTAAGCGAGGGAACTCTACAAAAGTGTTTAAAAAAGCTACAACTGGCGGTGGCTGCGGGATCTATTACATGCTTAAAATGAATGATATGTGTAGGAAATGGGGAACTGGTTTAGTTTTATAGGACAACCGAATGAGGAAGAAGTAAAAATGATTCTTAATAAAATTCTGAATGAAATGATGCGACGTGCCGATTTGAGAGATTTATATTCTCTTGCGGATCCGTCGCAATGTAGTAAGTATATTGTTGTGGGTGCCAAAGCACTGAATAAATTATTCACAGAAATGCAATTAGATATACAGAAAGGCGAGGATGGTAGAATCTTTTTTCAGAAAATTGATAAAATAAAGAAAATGACGGAGTTTAAAGATCAACAGCAGCAAATGTGTAGACTTCTTGCTTTCTTTTTTGTCCGTATATTCCGAATCTATGGGGCCTTGACTCTGAGTATTATGGATTCAGAATTACCTATGGCAGATCCACAGGATACAAGGTCAGGATCTCATTACACGGATACAGGTGTCCCTTATTTGCGTGGATTTCCACAGAAAACATCCTGGTGGGGTGGAACGCTCCAAAATAAGTTGACCGATGATGCTGGGTTGTATATAATATTAAATGATGCCCTAACTGAGTCTAGCGATGGCTATTTGTATTTTAATAATTCACCGATGAGAATACGCAAAAATGAGTTATTGAATGATGATAACAGCACAAAGGTGTTGACCCAAGGGCCCTTCGTAGAATACTTTATAAAAGATGATAAATATGTAACACATCCACTCACGGGGAGATTGGTGATTGAACGTATTGTGGATAGTAAAAAAGTAAATCTAACGGATGTGAAAATAGATGGTAGCAATTCGAATGTAACATTCACCTCTGTAGGGTTTGATTCGTCAAAAGGACCTGATGCTAAACAATTACATGATATTCTAAAACAAATGTTTGTATCCGTGTTTAAGAAGGTGCATCCACCCGAATTTTACCCCATGAGCTTTTTACTAGAGAACCGAATTATTGATCCTATCTCTATAGAACAAAAGTTTACTCGCCTAGCTGGGTCCAACTTATATATTAATTATCCTGATCGCTATAAACAAACAAGCTCAATTCCCGTATCCTATACTACAAGTGTGAATATTCAAACAAATGAGAATACTACAAAAAAGATACAAGTGTCCATTACAATTAACTTATACATTGAAAAAAAGGAAACTGCTACAGATGGCACTACGTATACACTCAAATTCGATCCTATAAGGGCAACTCCTACAGAATATATGGATATTATGAAAGGAATGCGATTTGAGAATAATACATTTACACTCCAAGGATCTCGCATACAAAATGCCAAAGGTCGTTCCATACCTGAACATTTACAGCGATGTTTGGACAAAGTCGTGGCGAATGATAGCGACACGTTCGAAAAAGGGATGTATTCGAAAGATGCGCGAGGCTTTCTGAAAGCTCCCACGATATCAGGCACGGACCCTTTTTTTAATGTTACAGGTCTTTGGAAAGGGCTCTCTAAAAACCCTCCTGTAAAGGCGCATTGTATAGCGCGTGCCGTTCAACTCCTGAATGTAGCTGCAATACAAGATCCCAACACAGGAGTTGCCTATAGTAATGTTTGTAATATCAAGTTTCCATATATAACGAATAACTCTTTGCCGACACCTGGGCAGACGATTCTTACAGAGGATGGCATACATGCCCTAGCAAACCTCTATATAGACAATTTCTCGGGAAATGTGCTAACTCCCACAAACACGGAAGAATTTAAGACATTTCGTAAAAAATTAAAATACCTGTTTGGGCGTTTTAAAACGGAAAGCGAGGTAACATCTATTCCAGATTTTAAGGATATTACGGAAGAAAACAATCCGATGAACATTTGCCAAAAAGGCCATACAAAATTAAAAATAGAAAGCGGGCTGGTATCGAGATTACGACAGAAGACCTATTCCCTTATTCAGCAACAGAAGACACACATTGCGCAAGTCATGTTGATTCTTTTCAAGCTCTTTGATGAACAATCTATACGATCTGGGGCGGGACTGGAGATAAACGATTATGTCTTATCAAGAGGAATAGAGGCACTGAACGCATTGGCCGAAGAAGCGCGGGGATTGCTTATACATTACTATAGTAACTGCGAGGAGACATATAAGGATGGACTAGCAGATATACATCATCAAATTCAATCAAGACCCACGAGTGTAACAGCCGTGTAAAATTGCCGGCCTACATTCCTACGGTATGAGTAAGGATGCCGAAGAAAACATGTGCCCATGATGGCTGCGAGAAAAAGCTCGCACTTACATCGATACAATGTAAGTGCGAGAAGAAGTTCTGTGATACACATCGCTACCCAGAAGATCATGCGTGTAGTTTTGATTTTAAGAGCAATGGGAAAAAAGAGCTCTTGAAATATATGAGCACCGCGGTGACTTGTAAGAAGGTGGAGGCAATTTGATGCGCTGGGGCCGAAAAAATTGGAGTGTCGCGGAACAAACAAGTACGTATAACATGTCTATATTTCTTCTGAGCATGTTTCTAATCCCCAAGGATGAAACACAGGCCGATGATAAAATATTTGTTCGCCAACTTGCGAATAACCTCTTAGAGGTAGAACATTATGATAGTAAGATGAACAAGAAATACAAAATATGTATTCAGCGATCCGCTCTTAAGTCATATATTACAAACATCGTGAAGCTATACTTATACGACTCTGACCCATTTGACAATATCCAGTTTAACTTTACAGGCTTTCCGAGTTTCATGACAAATAAGAATAATCTTCAAGAAAATCCTAATATTATCTCTACACTGCGGAATGTAACATCCATTCTCATTGAAAGTGAAAGTATCCACGAGCTCGGGTGCGGGTGCGGATGCGGTTGAGGGGACGCCGTGGAGGCCCTCAAAGGCTTTTACGATTCCGTCGGTGACCCTATCCAAGAGGCACCATAACTGCCGAGTTTTGCGAACATCTCCACGATGGGAGAATCATTCTTAGGGTGAAAATAGATTCACATATAAATGAAGAAGTGTAGGTGACCAGCGGCCCATCATTTTCACACTATCATCATACCAGCGAATGGCGTCTTTTTCGCGTTGGTCAGACTGTAGTTTCTTAAACTCCTCGGGATACTCTTGAATCCATTTAAATACATCAAACGAACTCATAAGTTGCGCGGGATGTGCGTAGCCGGAAAATATGTGATATTGGAAATGAGTATTAGGGGGGAAATCGGGCTCTATACTTTGAAGAACAAGACCGGTATGTGTTAGCTCCCGAATATATGTAATCTTGGCCTCTTCTTCTACTTCGCGCCGAATATTCTCTCGTAAGAGGGCCATAATACTCTTTTTCGGATCCCGTGCGTCTTTTCCTTCCATTTGACCCTTTGGCGGTTCCCAAGAAGCTTTTGTCGGGTCCGCATCCGTCCGTTTCACTACAAGAAACTTTTTAGGATCAAAGGGTTTGTAGAGTTCATGAATGAAACAGGCGGAACGGAGATAGACACGCCATCCTTCCGTAGGATGTTGAACATAGAAATACTTTTTTTTCGGCGAGTATGGAAGGCGTTCAGAACCACGTATAAGGCCAGGCTGGAACACATCAAAAATTTTATTCTTGTCAGTGATGATGTGAGCCATATGCTCTATAAAGATCAACGCGTTTCTTTAACCCATACTTTACGCCTTGCGTTTTTTTCGACACGTCTTTCCTCTAGAAGAAGTGGCACAGCCACTGCGATTATCGCGCAGCTCTTTGCAAAGCGAGTTAAACGACGTTTGGTTCAGAAGTTCCAGGCGTTCTTCCATATGCCGCCGGATGAACCATAGATATTTGAGGCAATCTGTGCGACACGTTGGACTGCCAAACTTTCGCGTGGTCTCTTCCCAGATCTCAGTCCATTCCGGGAAAGGGAGAACTTTTGGAAGAAGTTCCCAAAAGCGATTGTAATATAGAAGACGTTCTTCCGGACTCATGATATTCCACCGATTCTTTTCGAGTGGTTTCGTGATTTCTTTTATGGGTGGATGACCGTTGATAGGCACACTCGCTTTTGCTGCGCGACTTTGGGGATGTGCTTCCGCTATAGAAAAGAGAAACTCCCAGCCGTCAAACGTTGTGCGGGAACACCCGGATGCGAGGCGTTCTAGATATATGGTTTCCACAGTATGGAAATTGGGATCCGGATCTACAGAGATTCGTTGTGTCCGTAACTTTGCATTGACGTCGTTATGGATTCGCCAGAGCCATTCGGGTAGCTGTTTCTTATTGCATTCTATGGGATCGTCTATCATATATTCGGATAGACTTTTGCGACAGTATTTACACGGGAGAACATATGGGAGAGTGCGCATAAAATCACAGACCTCAGGAGTTGCGGTTGTTCCAAAACTTATAAGATGTAGAAGTCTCCACCCGGAAGGACCCCAATAACGAGTATCCATGACTCTTAATTAATCATGGGCTTTTGTGAAAATACCGTGCTAACGTTACGCCACCTTGTAGGGTGCATGACGTGGGCACTTGGCTTGTTTATAGACCGAATCCGCTCATACCGAGGGGAGCTAAAAAGGGTCTCACCGGAGAACTATTTGATTCTTCTGCGCGGCATTTTACAGTTGTTTGAGGACATACGGCCCGAGGGCAAGGGGCGGCAGCC